>DAOWNN010000251.1 GCA_030642585.1 Bacteroidota bacterium
GGGGGAGGTGCCGAGTGAAACGAGGCGAAGGGGGTTCTTTGGACCGCAATAGTGGACAGTCTAATAAAAATGTAAAGTATCATTAACTACAAAGGTTTTTTCTGCCACTCAAGTTTTAGCTTATTCCCTTGTAAATTTCCTTTTTTGATGCCAAAAGAGTATTCCTTAACAAAGAGACAATAGTCATGGGGCCTACTCCCCCGGGCACAGGGGTTATATAGCTACATTTAGGAGCTACTTCATCAAATTTCACATCACCCAGGAGTTTCCACCCTGATTTTGTTTTTTCTGATTTTACCCTGGTAATACCAACATCAATAACCACAGCACCTTCTTTTACCATATCTGCAGTTAAAAACTCTGCTTTTCCAAGGGCTGCAATAATAATATCAGCCTGCGCACAAACCTCCTTTAAATTTGGGGTCCGGCTGTGACATAGAGTAACCGTTGCATTTCCAAATTCAGTTTTCTGACTTAGTAAGATACTCATGGGTTTACCAACAATATTACTCCGGCCAATCACCACACAGGACTTTCCGGAAGTTTTAATTCTATATCGCTTCAGAAGTTCAAGAATGCCTGCCGGAGTAGCAGAAATAAATCCCGGCAAGCCAATTACCATTTTACCAACGTTAACAGGATGAAAGCCATCTACATCCTTTTCTGGTAATATTGCTTCAATAACCTTTTGTTCATTTATATGTTTGGGTAGTGGCAACTGTACTATCAATCCATCAATATCCGGATCTTTATTGATCTCATTTACCTTTTCAAGAAGCTCAGTCTCTGTTATGGAATCTTCAAGCCTGATTACTGTAGAAATAAAGCCAACCTTCGAGCATGATCTCTCTTTGCTTGCAACATAAGTTTCACTGGCACCATCATGCCCCACAAGTATGGCAGCAAGATGGGGGACTTTTCCTCCATTTTTAACTAATTGTATTACTTCTTCGGCAATTTCGTCCTTAATTGTAGTTGATGTAGCTTTTCCGTCAATCAATTGAAACATAAGTCTGATATTTTATTGATTGAACTACGTAGTATACTACGTAGTAAAACCGATTTAGAAATTTGCAAAACTACGTAGTATACTACGTAGTAAATTTGATTTTCAAATTCACAAAACTGTTTGGTATATTGAATCTGCTCTGATTTCCTGGTTTATCTATCAGGCAAATTAATATTTCGTCCCTATGGGACTTAATTTGTTTTGTAACCTACTATTCTATAAATATGGTATTGCTTTGCAATAATCTACGGGACTCATATTATTCTTGTCCTGATATATGTCTACAGGATAAACTATAATTTATACCACAAAAGTGTAGACATTTTTCAGGACGGGACACTTGTCTCACCTCTCACTACTCATTTCTCACCTCTTCTTCTCTTTCGCTTTTCATCTTCCCATCCCTGGCATATTGCCCATCATCCTGGCCATGTTCTTCCCCTTTTTACCTGTCATCATTTTCATTAATTTCCTGGTCTCGTCAAACTGCTTTATCAATTGATTAACCTCCTGCACAGAGGTGCCACTACCATCGGCAATTCTTTTTCTTCGGGACCCATTCATAATAACCGGATTTGATCTTTCTTCCATAGTCATAGATCGAATAATTGCTTCTATTCCCTTAAATGCATCATCATCCATGTCCATGTTTCTCAGTGCCTTTCCCATTCCTGGTATCATCGAGGCAAGGTCTTTTATATTCCCCATTTTCTTGATCTGTTGAATCTGGGAGAGAAAATCGTCAAAATTGAATTGATTTTTGGCAATTTTTTGTTGCAGTCTCCTGGCCTCTTCTTCATTAATCTGTTCCTGCGCCTTTTCAACGAGTGAAACTACATCACCCATTCCCAGGATACGGTCAGCCATACGATCAGGATGAAACACATCCAGGGCATCCATTTTTTCACCGGCACTCATGAACTTAATTGGCTTATTTACCACAGCACGAATAGACAAGGCAGCTCCACCACGTGTATCTCCGTCAAGCTTTGTTAATACAACTCCCTCAAAATCAAGCCTGTCATTAAATTCTTTTGCAGTATTTACGGCATCCTGGCCTGTCATAGAATCAACCACAAATAAGGTTTCATGAGGGTTTACCTCTTTCTTGATTGATGAAATCTCATTCATCATCTGTTCATCAATGGCCAAACGACCGGCAGTATCAATTATCACTGCATCAAAGCCCTCTTTCCGGGCATGCCTGATCGCATTTTTGGCAATTTTTACAGGATTTTTGTTCTCTTCTTCTGTATAAACAGGTATTGATAATTGTTCCCCCAGAACTTTCAATTGCTCAATTGCAGCAGGCCTGTACACATCACATGCAACAAGTAATGGATTTTTACTTCTTTTCGATTTCAATAGTCCTGCCAGCTTTCCTGAAAAAGTAGTTTTTCCAGATCCCTGAAGCCCGGCTATCAACAGAACAGCAGGATTTGCCTTAATATTAATATCTACGGTATCTCCTCCCATCAAGGTAGCCAGCTCATCATGTATTATCTTTACCATCATCTGCCCTGGCTTCACTGAAGAGATAACATTTTGTCCAAGGGCAATCTCTTTGACTTTGTCGGTAAATGACTTTGCAATTTTATAATTTACGTCGGCATCAAGCAAAGCCCTTCTGATTTCTTTGAGCGTTTCAGCAATATTAATTTCTGTAATTCTACCCTGTCCTTTCAGCAATTTAAAAGAACGATCTAAACGGTCACTTAAATTTTCAAACATCCTTATCTAAAATTTCTATTAGTGCAAAAATATGTATTATTTACATCCGCTCCGGAACATCTATACCCAACAGTCCCATCCCTGATTTTATTATCCTTCCTGTCATTTCGGATAATTGAAGACGGAATTTCCTGGTATCTGAATCATGCTCACGCAAAATGGAATGATCATGATAAAACTGGTTGTACTCTTTCACCAGCTCATAGCAATAATTGGCAATCAATGCCGGGCTCAGGTTTTCACCGGCCTCTGTTATTACAAGTTTATAATTCAGCAGAATTTTTACCAATTCCTTTTCTTTGGGCCCAAAATCGTTTGCCTCTCCAGAAAGCCCATCCCAGTTAATTTCCAATGCTTGTGCTTTGCGAAGCACCGACCGGATCCGGGCATAAGTATATTGAACAAATGGTCCTGTATTCCCGTTAAAATCAATCGACTCACGGGGGTCAAAGGTCATATTCTTTTTTGGATCTACTTTCAGCATAAAATATTTAAGTGCACCCATGCTAATTTTTGTATAGATAGCTTTTTTCTCTTCCTCTGAATAATCCCCCAATTTACCTAAGTCCTCAGACATTTCCCTTGCAGTCTGTATCATCTCATCCATAAGATCATCAGCATCCACCACAGTACCTTCCCTGGATTTCATCTTCCCCTCCGGCAATTCCACCATACCATATGATAAATGATAGAGCTTGTCTGACCATGGGTAACCCAGCTTTTTCATAATTATTTTCAATACCTGGAAATGATAATTTTGTTCATTCCCTACCACATATATCAGTTTCTCAAAACCATTATTATCTTCAAATCTTAATACAGCTGTCCCCAGATCCTGTGTCATATAAACTGCAGTTCCATCTGCCCTTAACAATAGCTTTTCATCCAGTCCCTCCGCACCTAAATCTGCCCAAACAGAGCCATCTTCCTTCCTGAACAGTACAGCTTTCCTGAGCGCTTCTTCAACAAGTTCTTTACCCAATTTATAGGTATCGGATTCGTAATATATTTTGTCAAACTCTACTCCCAATCGTTTATATGTCTCATCAAAACCTTTATATACCCATGAATTCATTTCCTGCCAAAGTTCCAGTACCTGTGTATTCCCTGCTTCCCAATCGTGCAACATTTGTTGTGCTTCCTGAATAAGGGGAGCTTCTTTGCCTGCATCCTCTTTGGATTTCCCTTTTTCTTCCAGGTTTGCTATCTGCTTTTTAAGTTCCTGATCAAACTTAACATAATAGTCTCCTACCAGGTGATCTCCTTTTTTCCCTGTTGATCCGGGTGTTTCATTATTTCCCCATTTCTGCCAGGCAAGCATTGATTTGCAAATGTGAATACCCCTGTCATTTACTATATTGGTTTTTACAACCTGATGCCCATTTGCTTCAAGAAC
>DAOWNN010000005.1 GCA_030642585.1 Bacteroidota bacterium
CATCCATTGTTAATGAAGAGAAAAGAGAAAATAAAAACTAAACTTATTCTTTTTAATACTGTCATTTCAATACAAAAATAATTCTTTTTTGGAAGAATTCAGAACTTATAGGCATTATCTTCAATCAGCTTATCAGCAATTCTTCTCCTTGCATCCCTGGTATTTACTCCCTCTGTGGTGGTAAAATAATCAATAGCTTTCAGGAATTTATCTGTATCATCCATAGCTTCTGTAGAATACAAGACATCCAGTCCTGACTTTCTCATTAGGGCTGCTGCATCAAAAACAAACACATCCAGCATATCCTTATAAAGACCAATATTTGCAGTTCCATTTTTAGATTCAAGTTTTTCCACACGCAACATCAATGACTCTGCTACATAAAGATTCATAATAATATCAGCAAGGCTATTTAGGATTTCCTGTTCAAACATCAGTTTCCTCTGAAATTTGTCAGAAACAAGATGAATGAGCATTAGAGCAAGCTTCTTGAAATTACCAATAAAAAACTTCTTCCGGGGATAGTAATCCTGTGTGCCTGGATTAGACCCTATTAGGTCATCTATATTATTGACTATGTTCTCTGCCTCTAAAAACAGGTCAAATTCCTTTTTAGCACCTCTTTTAAGGAGAGTATCGATGACAAGAATACGGTTAATTTCATTCGTTCCCTCAAATATCCTGTTGATCCGGGAGTCCCTATAGCCTCTTTCCACAGGCATTTCTGCTGAATATCCCATTCCTCCACAAATCTGGACCGCCTCATCAACAACATAGTCAAGCATCTCTGAAGCAAATACCTTTAAAATTGCAGCTTCAACTGCAAATTGTCCATATGCGGTTACCATTGCCTGTTCTTTCGTACACTCCTGATTCTGTTCTACTGCTTCATCTACATTCTTGCTGGCCCTGTATACGGCCGATTCTGTTGCAAAGGTTTTAATAACCTGCTCTGCCAACTTTTGTTTTATAGATCCAAAAGAGGAAATAAATGCACCAAACTGTTTGCGTTCATTAGCATAGTTCACAGATTGATCAATTGAATGTTTAGCAGCCCCAATTACATTACCACCAAGCTTAATGCGTCCCATATGAAGGATATTCAAGGCTATCCTGAATCCTTTTCCCCGGGCACCAAGCAAATTTTCAACAGGCACCTTACAATCATTAAAGAAGATCTGTCTTGTTGAAGATCCCTTTATTCCCATCTTTTTCTCTTCGGGATTAAAAGATATTCCAGGGAAACCTTTTTCAACTATAAAAGCACTTAAAACACGATCGTTATCAATCTTTGCAAAAACAGTAAATACATCTGCAAAACCACCATTTGTGATCCACATCTTCTGGCCATTCAAAATATAGTACTTTCCGTCCTCACTTAACACTGCTTTAGTAGTTCCTGAGTTAGCATCTGATCCTGCTCCCGGCTCGGTAAGGCAATATGCTCCCATCCACTCTCCAACAGCTAGCTTTGGAAGATACTTTTGCTTTTGCTCTTCATTTCCATAGTAAAGAATAGGCATGGAACCGATTCCAGTGTGACAGGAAAATGCAACTGCAAAAGAGTAGCCTGCTCCAATTTTCTCAGCTACTAACTGGTTGGTAACAAATGACTGTCCAAATCCGTCGTATTGTTCCGGCACCGGAATTCCCAATAATCCAAGCTCACCTGCTTTTTCAAGAAGATTTCTCATAATTCCATCTTCCTGCGCATCAATTTTATCAAGATTAGGGAATACTTCTGCTTGCAAAAAATCGTCACAGGTTTGTGCTATCATTTGCTGTTCTTCATCAAATTCTTCAGGTATAAAAATTTCGTCTGCACTTATGTCCCTGACAATAAATTCACCTCCTGTAATGTCACTCGTTTTCTCCATAATAATATTTTGATAAGTTTTAATATCCTATACTTATAAATCTAAAGACATAGCAATCAATTCTGCGATGTCATAAATTTTAATTTTATCCTCACTATTCTTATACTTCAAACCATCGGTAAGCATAACCATACAATATGGGCATGCACTTGCAATAATATCTGCACCTGTAGAAATTGCTTCTTCTGTTCTTTCAATAAAGATCTCTTTATCTCCTTTTTCAGCTTCCTTAAACATCTGACCTCCACCGGCTCCACAGCATAAGGCAAAGCTCTTATTCCTGGACATTTCAACTCTCTTCATTCCAAGGGAATCCAGCACTTTTCTTGGAGCCTTATATTCTCCATTTGCCCGTCCCAGGTAACAAGGGTCATGATATACCAGTTTCTTCCCTTTAAAGAATGAATGATTTGCTTTTAATCTTCCCTTTTTAATCTGATCATACAAAAAACGGGTATGATGTATCACTTCATAATTCCCTCCAAGATCGGGGTATTCATTTTTAAATGTATTGTAAGCATGTGGGTCACAAGTAAGTATCTTTTTGACCTCATATGTATTAAAAATATCAATATTCATTAAGGCCTGCATCTGGAAAAGCATTTCATTCCCTGTTCTGCGGACCACATCCCCGCTGGAGGATTCTTCAGTTCCGAGAACAGCATAATCAATTTCTAAATATTGTAATACCTTAATAAAAGCTCTGCTAACTTGCTTGTACCTGTCATCAAATGCTCCGGCACTACCAACCCAAAAAAGATACTCTGGAGATTTGCCCTGACTTACCCTATCGGCCATTACAGGTACCTCTATTTTTATTTTGTTTTCCATTTTGTTGATCCGGAATTTTTTACTTCAGAGAATTCATCGATAAATCCTCAGCCCAGTTCATTCTGTCTTCCTGTGAGAACTGCCAGGGAGCTCCATTGTTCTCAATATTTGCAAAAATGGAGTTCAGTTCAGCTGGTGCCGAAGATTCTTCCATTACCAAAAACCTTCTCATTTGTATTATCAGGGATGGTTGATCAATATTTATAGGACACTCCTGTGCGCAAGCATTACATAAAGTACAGGCCCATATCTCTTCTTCTGAAATATAATCCCTGATCAATGATTTATTATCAGAATAATCAGGGCCATCCTTTATCAAACCCGGTGCTTTTTCATTCATCCTGGCCCTGACATCCATCATAAGTTTTCTGGGAGATAAGTTTTTACCTGTAATATTTGCCGGGCATACAGCAGTACATCTTCCACATTGCGTACAAGAAAGAGCATCAAAGTAACTCATCCAGCTAACATCTTCCACATCAAGTACACCGAAGCGTTCAGGGGCTTCCTCATCGTCTGAAGCTGCAAATGCTGTTTCAGGATTGAGCATTAACTTCACCTCTTTGGTAATACTCTCCATAGTATCTATTTTCCCAAGGGGTTCAAGCTTGCTAAAGAAAACTCCAGGGATAGAAAGAAATACATGAAAGTGCTTGGAATAAGGCAGGTAATTAGCAAAAACAAAAATTGTAAGTATATGCGCCCACCAGTTGATCTCATGGCCTAAATGAATTGTCTGTGGGCTTAAGCCAGAAAACAAGACAGAAATATATCTGCTTACCGGAAAAACGCCTGCAATTTCATGGCCTTGAAGTTTGGCTTCCAACAAGTAGAATGAATTCATTCCTGTAAGGGTAAGCATTAGAAAAAAAATCATAGCCAAAGCAATAATGGCATCCTGGTGTGACCATTTTTTCATTTCAGTGCCACTGAACCTTTTAATTCGCATGAAAATACGACGGAACAGAAAAACAACTATAAATATCCCTATCAGCAAAGCAAAAATGTCGCCTGAAGCAATGATGATATCATATAATTTGCCCAGAAAATGAAAACTGTGTTCAATTCCAAACATCCCATCTATCAACATCTCAACGCTTCCAATAAGGATTACTAAGAAACCCCAGAAAACAAGAGCGTGTATTAATCCAATTATTGGTTTTCTAAGTATCTTGGTTTGAAAAAGAGCTACTTTAAGGGTAATGAGCAAACGTTCTCCGATATTCCTAACCGGCTTAGGCCTTGTAAGCTTAAACTTAAGAAACAGATTTCTTAGAGTAAATGCAAAAACCACCAGGGTAATCAGCAGAGAAACAATAAATATAACTTGCTTTATCATTTAAGCTTTCATTTCTTTTACAGCATTAATCAGTTCAGGCAGAACTTTTGCTGCATCACCAATGATCCCATAATCAGCATCCTCAAAAATTGGTGCATCCTTATCTGTATTAATTGCTACAATGCACTTTGAAGAACTCACACCTGCAAGATGCTGAATAGCACCTGAAATTCCTGCTGCAATATATAAATTTGGAGCTATAATCTTACCTGTTTGCCCTGTATGCTCACTATGAGGTCTCCAACCTTCGTCAGAAACCGGTCTGGAACAAGCAGTAGCAGCACCCAGGAGTTCAGCCAGTTCCTCAATGACACCCCAATTATCGGGAGACTTCATTCCCCTACCTCCGGAAACTACGATATCGGCATCTGTCAGAATTAACTTGCCAGTTTGTTTTTGAATATCCACTACAGTTGTTTTAATCTCTACAGCAGACATTTCAGGTGAGTACTCTTCAATTTCAGGAGTCGTATTTGATTCAATCAGTTCAAATGAGTTGCTTGATAGCGTAAGTATTTTTTTCTGTGTTTTAACAACTTGATGAACAAAACCTTTACCTGAAAAGACCTTTTTATACACTCTAAACGGATCGTATGAAGAGGGAAGTTCAACAGCTGCAGAAACCAGTCCTGCTTTTAGTCGTACTGATAATCGTGGAGCCAGGGCCTTCCCTGTATTGTTATGTGCTAAAACCAGGATATTGGCATTTTCTCTGTCTGCAAGTTCTGCAATTAACTTTGTATATACCTGGTTGTCCAGTGTCTTAAACGCCTCATCGCTTAGGCTGATAATTTTGTCGGCTCCATAAATACCCAGCTTATTAAGCTCGTCCTGTGAAACTGAAGCGATTGAAATTGCAATGGTTTTTGATCCTATTGAATCAGCCATAGCTTTTGCATATGAAACCAGTTCAAATGATGACTTCTTAAACTTACCATCCCATGACTCTGTGAAAACTAAAACTGCCATTTTATTATACTATTTAATTATTATACTATTGCCAAGATATCTATTAAAAGCTATAGGACTTTTGCTTCATTTTGCAGCAATCCAATGAGATCCTTTGCATTTTCCGGATCAATCATTTTGCACTGAGGTTTAGCCTTCGGCAACTCAAAATCAAGCATTTCAGTTATATTGTCAAAGCTTCCAGGACTGACCACTTCAAGGGGCTTTTTCCGTGCCATCATAATCCCCCTCATAGCAGGAATTCTTGGCTCCTTTGCAATTCCTTTCTGAACAATTGCAACAAATGGGGTCTTGATTACTACCTGCTCTAATCCTCCATCAATTTCCCGTGATACTTTTGCATGATCGCCTTCGATATCCAAAGCTGATACACCAGATACTGAGGGAACATTCAAAAACTCAGAAAGCATTCCTCCCACAGCAAAACCATTGTAATCACTAGATTCAATGCCTGTGAGGACAAGATGATCTCCCTCATAGTTTTTAAGATATTCCGATAACAACCAGGCTACAGAATAACTATCTTCTGGTTCAGCATCTATGCGAACTGCATTATCTGCGCCAATTGCCAGCGCCTTTCTAATTGTAGGTTCAGAGCCTAAAGTGCCTACAGTTACAACTGTCACTTCTTTTACGGGAGATTCGGTATCTTCTTTTAACTCCATAGCCCTGGTCAATGCCAATTCATCCCAGGGATTGATTACCCATTGAACTCCGGTTTCATCAAATTTCTGATCGGTAAATTTGATTTTTGTTGTGGTATCAGGCACATTTGCGAGACAAACAAATATCTTCATTGATATAAATTTTAATTATAGATAGTAATATATCTAAATGAGTGGACAAAGATAAAAAATTTCTAAAGATTGGCAGTTTGATAGTATTGAAAATATTATCCATTAGATTAAGTTGGAAATTTTATTGCTAAATATTGGGGGGGGGGATTTATGTATATTTGGATACATTAGTAACTTAAAAAAAAACATTAATGGAGAAATTCGTATTAAGCCTGATTTTTATCATTATTTTAGGATCTTGTAATAAAGAAAAACTGGAAAGTGACCCTACGCAAAATAATGTTCCTGAAATAGCGAAATGGATTGGGATTTAATTTCGATTTGAAAATATCGAATTAATATCATATAAGTGTTTCTTTTATGAAAACCTCCAAAATTATTCTAGCAATAATCTATTCTATTATTACAATGTTTATTGCATCAACCGGAGGTATGATAAATCTTTATTTCTTCGCAATCTTCCATTAGTAATAATTCTATTGATATCTGGTTTTATTTCTTATAGAGTATCAACAATCCAGTTGAAAGAAAAAAAAATAACAATTTCTTTCTTGTTCATCGCCGGACTTATTTTTTTCGGGTTTTTAATTTACCCAAATTGGATAAATTTGGCCATGTTCCCGAATGCCAGAGAAAAGTTAAAACTCCCAGATATAGCTTTGGAAACCGGAGATGGTGATGTAATTTCCACAAACAGCTTCCGGGGTAAAACAATAATCATTGATTTTTGGACTACCCGTTGTGGTATTTGTTATAAGAAGTTCCCTGATTTTGAAAGCTTAAACAACTTCTATAAAACGGATACAAATATTGTTTTTTACAGTATTCATATTCCCACCAAATATGATTCTCTTGAAAACAGTAAAAAATTGTTAGATGAATTTTATTATTCATTTAATAAACTTTACAGCCTTAATCCTGACGACAAAATAAGTTTTGATATACCATTCTTTCCAATTCTGGTAATAGTGGATAAAGATCTTGGCATCATCTATAAAGGAGGTCTTAACACAAAATGGTATGATTTGGTATATAATACCAGGCGAATTATAAACAGGGAAATTGAAAGATCCTTAAAAACCCCAAAGGGGTTTGAATATAATAACCCCGGGTAAGCCCACTGTTTTATATTTGCAGGCCATAATAAAAGGATATGCTTACCTAATTCACAAAAGTGTTCACGGGAAGTGATTGTTTCAGTGGGCGCCACCCGGAGTTCGTGATTACTAAAAAGATATGAGGTCCGCAAGGAATGAATTAAAAGAAGCCAGGGATTTCACGAACCGCATAAAGGAGGTATAATAGATTACGCTTCTGCTGTTAATTATTTCACAGTACTCCCTGATCAAATTTGTGAAAAACTTGCAATTTATTATGTCAATAAAATCACATTTATCAACATTATATTACTGATAATTATCCAATTAAATAGCTAATTGAATTTTGGGCTAAAGCCCGGAAGTATTCTATTATTCCTACTCCGCCCTAAAGGACGGAGTTAGTTATGAATATGCACAGAATAAAGAGACATCAAGATTACTCATCCATCCTGTTGCTGATTATGAACAGATCCTGAACAAAATTGCTAATGACATCTATAGATATGTTAAACAAGAATCCGAATAGATCCCGAAATAAATTCGGGATGACCAGAAATTAGTCATGCCGAACTTGTTTATTCACTTTGTTCATGTACCTTCCTGTAAAGCATAAAAAAATCCCCTGCTTAAAATATAAGCAGAGGATTCAATATAGTTTTTTACTAGTACAATTAAGCCTGGGCTGTTGGGCCCCCAAAGTTCATAGGCATTACCGGTCCCCCTGAGCTTTTAACATCCTTAATATGGCCATGAACAGATTCAAACTTCCCAATATTATCCTTCAATGCAAGCATCAATCTTTTTGCATGTTCCGGAGTAAGTATTATTCTTGATTTCACCTGTGCTTTAGGAATTCCGGGCATAACCCTTACAAAGTCAACAACAAACTCAGAGCTTGAGTGAGTAATAACTGCCAGGTTTGAGTACACTCCCTGAGCCACTTCCTCATTCAGTTCAATGTTAATCTGTCCTGGGTTTACTTTCTTTTTGTCTTCCATAATAGTACGATTCAGAATGATTACTCTTCCAGAATAATATCGGCATCTTCTTCCTTAGCCTTCATTAAAGCATCATATTCCTCTTTAGATCCAACCACCATATCTGAATAAGAACGCAGTCCTGTTCCGGCAGGAATCAGGTGTCCTACAATCACATTCTCTTTCAATCCTTCGAGGTTGTCTACTTTTCCAAAAATAGCTGCTTCATTCAGCACTTTTGTTGTTTCCTGGAACGATGCAGCAGACATGAAGCTCTTTGTTTGAAGTGCAGCTTTTGTTATTCCCTGAAGAACAGTATTGGATGTTGCGGGAACAGCGTCTCTTGCTTCCACTACCTTCATGTCTTTTCTTTTCAATACAGAATTTTCATCACGCAATTTTCGTGCTGTAACAATTTGTCCAGCTTGTAAGTTTGTAGAATCACCCGGATTTTCAATGAACTTCAGGTCAAAAATCCAATCGTTCCCATTCATAAATTCCCATTTATCAACAATCTGCTTTTCGAGGAATTTTGTATCACCCGGATCATCAATGATCACTTTTCTCATCATTTGTCGAACAATAACCTCAAAGTGCTTATCATTGATCTTCACTCCCTGCAACCTGTACACCTCCTGCACTTCATTCACAATATATTCCTGAACTGCAGTCGGACCTTGAATGGCAAGTATATCTGCCGGAGTAATAGAACCATCAGAAAGAGGGATCCCGGCCCTAACAAAATCATTCTCCTGTACCAGGAACTGACGAGAAAGCGGAACAAGGTATTTTTTAATCTCTCCTGTTCTTGACTGAATAATGATTTCACGGTTTCCTCTTTTGATCTTTCCAAAAGAAACCTCACCATCAATTTCAGATACCACCGCAGGATTAGAAGGATTCCTCGCTTCAAAAAGTTCGGTTACCCTGGGTAATCCTCCTGTTATGTCACCTGATTTCCCTACTGCACGAGGTATTTTCACAAGAATATCTCCTTCTTTAACTGTTTTATTCTCTTCGATCATCAAGTGTGCTCCAACAGGCAGGTTATAAGACTTAATAGTATCTTTCTTTGTACCAACTACTTTGACTATCGGGTTCTTGGTTTTATCACGGGTTTCAGTAATTACTTTCTCCCTAAAACCAGTCTGTTCATCAGTTTCTTCACGGTAGGTAATTCCTTCAATTAAATTCTCAAATTGAATTTTACCTTTAATTTCTGAAACAATAATAGCATTGTATGGATCCCAATCACAGATCAGATCACCCTTTTTCACTTTGGACCCACTCTTAATATAGATGTTGGCCCCATAAGGAATGTTATGTGTACTAAATGTAGCATTGGTATTCGGGTCAATAATCCTCAATTCTGCCAATCTGCCAATAACCACCTGCACCTTTTTACCCAGTTCATTTACCTTTTCAACAGAACGCAACTCATCAATTTCTATAATCCCATCATGTTTGGTTACAATACTTGATTCTGCAGTAATATTACTTGCAGTTCCACCCACATGGAATGTTCTAAGTGTCAACTGGGTTCCTGGTTCTCCAATAGATTGTGCGGCAATAACACCAACAGCTTCTCCATTCTGAACCATCCTACCGGTTGCGAGGTTTCGTCCATAGCATTTTGAGCAAACACCTCTTTTTGTTTCACAGGTTAATACCGACCGTATTTCAATCTGCTCAATCGGTGACTCTTCAATCTCCATGGCAATATCCTCAGTAATTTCTATGCCTGAAGCAATCAGTAATTCACCGGTGCCAGGATGATTGACATCATGAACTGTAGTTCGTCCAAGTATTCTTTCACCCAGAGTTTCAACCACATCCTCATTTTTCTTTATGGTAGTGGCAACAAGTCCCCTAAGGGTTCCACAATCTTCCTCATTTATAATTACATCCTGAGAAACATCAACAAGACGACGTGTAAGATAACCAGCATCAGCTGTTTTCAGGGCTGTATCTGCAAGACCTTTACGTGCACCATGGGTTGAAATAAAATACTCAAGTACAGAAAGGCCTTCTTTAAAGTTCGATAAAATTGGGTTTTCAATAATCTCATTACCTGTTGATCCGGATTTCTGTGGCTTTGCCATCAAGCCCCTCATGCCTGAAAGCTGACGAATTTGTTCTTTCGATCCACGAGCTCCTGAATCAAGCATCATATATACAGGATTAAACCCTTGCTTGTCTGTAATTAACTTATTCATAAGGGTTTGAGTCAGCTTGGCATTTATATGAGTCCAAACATCAATTACCTGATTGTATCTTTCATTGTTGGTTATGAAGCCCATATTATAATTATTCACCACTTCATCAACCTGCTCATATCCTTCATTTACGAGAACTTCTTTGGCATCAGGTACAATAACATCATCCAGATTGAAAGATAAGCCACCCTTAAATGCCATTTTAAATCCAATATTTTTAATATCATCCAAAAACTTAGCGGCAGTATTGGTTCCTGCTTGTTTTAAAACTCTACCAATAATATCCCGGAGTGATTTCTTAGTAAGCAATTCATTCAGGTAACCAATTTCATTGGGTACATATTCGTTAAAAAGAATTCTGCCTACGGTGGTTTCCACTACTTTCTTAACCGGCTTGTCATCTTCAAGATCATCAACACGCACCTTAATAATTGCATGCAAATCAACTTGCTTTTCATTATAGGCAATGGTAACTTCTTCCGGGGAATAAAATGTAAGTCCCTCACCTTTTACTTTTTCTTTCGGTGTGCTTTTCCTGGCTTTAGTAATATAATAGAGTCCAAGTACCATATCCTGGGAAGGAACAGCAATGGGAGCACCATTAGCAGGATTCAGGATGTTATGGGAGGCCAACATCAGCAATTGAGCTTCAAGTATGGCAGCATTCCCAAGTGGAAGGTGAACGGCCATCTGGTCTCCATCAAAGTCAGCGTTAAAAGCTGTACATACAAGGGGGTGTAATTGAATTGCTTTACCTTCAATAAGTTTTGGTTGGAAAGCCTGTATTCCTAAGCGGTGAAGTGTGGGTGCCCTGTTTAAGAGTACAGGATGACCCTTCAAAACGTTTTCAAGAATATCCCAAACCAGCGGGTCTTTTTGATCCACAAGTTTCTTTGCAGATTTAACAGTTTTTACTATCCCTCTTTCAATTAATTTGCGAATAATAAATGGCTTATATAATTCCGCGGCCATATCTTTTGGGATGCCGCATTCATGCAGGTTAAGTTCGGGGCCAACCACAATTACAGACCTTGCAGAATAGTCAACTCTTTTTCCTAAAAGATTTTGACGAAACCTGCCCTGTTTTCCCTTCAGGCTATCACTCAGCGACTTGAGAGGCCTGTTTGCTTCTGTTTTAACTGCGTTAGCTTTTCTTGAGTTATCAAACAATGAATCCACTGCCTCCTGCAACATTCTCTTTTCATTTCTCAGAATAACTTCCGGAGCTTTAATCTCTATTAATCTTTTCAGACGATTGTTTCTGATAATCACACGGCGGTATAGATCATTCAGGTCAGATGTGGCAAAACGACCACCATCAAGAGGTACAAGAGGACGTAACTCGGGTGGAATTACCGGCACTACTTTAATAATCATCCATTCAGGGCGATTAACTTTGGCAGATACCCTGAAGGCTTCAACTACCTGAAGTCTTTTCAGAGCTTCATTTTTTCTTTGTTGTGAAGTTTCATTATTTGCCTGATTTCTTAGTGCATAAGCCATACCGTCCAGATCAATTCTGGAAAGAAGTTTGTGCAGGGCATTGGCACCCATATCTGCAATAAACTTATCCGGGTCTGAATCCTCCAGGTACTGATTTTCTTTAGGCAGAGTTGCCAGAATCTCCAAATACTCTTCCTCTGTCAGAAAGTCAAGGTATTTAACATCATCAGCCGCCTTAATCCCCGGATTGATAACAACGTATCTTTCATAATAAATGATAGAATCCAGTTTCTTGGTAGGAAGGCCAATAAGATATCCAATTTTATTTGGGAGAGACTTAAAATACCAGATATGAGCTACAGGTACAACCAGGGCAATGTGCCCCATTCTTTCACGCCTCACCTTTTTCTCAGTGACTTCAACACCACATCGGTCACATACGATTCCCTTGTAACGAATCCTTTTATACTTTCCACAGTGGCACTCGTAATCTTTCACCGGTCCAAAGATCCTCTCACAAAACAAGCCATCTCTTTCAGGCTTATATGTCCTGTAATTGATAGTTTCAGGTTTAAGCACCTCACCATTGGATTTTTCAAGAATCTCTTCGGGAGAGGCCAGGCCAATAGTAATTTTTGTAAAATCACTTTTAACTTTGGTGTCTTTTCTAAAGGACATATTTTAAGAATTTAAAATTTCAATTTCTACAATTCAGCAAACTTGACTCACTTTTTTAAGAAGTCAATTGAAGGTTCAGACCCAATCCTCTAAGTTCATGTAATAATACATTCAATGACTCAGGTATGCCAGGAACTGGCATATTCTCACCTTTTACAATTGCTTCGTAAGTTTTAGCACGACCAATTACATCATCCGATTTTACAGTAAGAATCTCTTGCAAAATATTGGCTGCTCCAAATGCTTCCAGTGCCCAGACCTCCATTTCACCAAATCTCTGTCCACCAAATTGAGCTTTACCACCTAAAGGCTGCTGTGTAATCAAAGAGTATGGTCCGATAGAACGGGCATGCATCTTATCGTCTACCATGTGTCCCAGTTTCAGCATATAAATTACTCCAACAGTAGCGGGTTGGTCAAATCTTTCGCCTGTTCCACCATCATAGAGATAAGTTTTACCATAATCCGGTAATCCTGCCTTACGAGTATATTCGGTAATTTGTTCAAGGCTGGCTCCATCAAAAATTGGAGTTGAAAATTTCAATCCAAGTTTCAAACCGGCCCATCCCAGAACCGATTCGTAGATCTGGCCCAGATTCATCCTTGATGGTACTCCAAGTGGATTTAATACTATATCAACCGGAGTTCCATCTTCAAGAAATGGCATATCCTCTTGCCTCACAATCCTGGCTACGATTCCTTTATTCCCATGTCGTCCGGCCATTTTATCCCCAACTTTAACCTTTCTCTTCTTGGCAATATAAACCTTAGCAAGCTGAATGATCCCAACCGGAAGTTCGTCGCCAATTGTTATGTTATATTTCTTTCGCTTAAAGATCCCATCTGTTTCCTTAAACTCGAGCATATAGTTGTACAGAAGTGCCTTAATGATTTCATTCTTCTTTTTGTCAGTTGTCCACTTTCCAGGATTCACATTCAAAAAGTTAATTTCCTGAAGGGATTTAAGGGTGAATTTTGTACCCTTTTTTATCACATCTGCATTCAGAAAATCCTTCACACCCTGGGAGGTCTTCCCATTTACCAGTATAAAAAGTTTGTCTACGAGTTTAGCACTCAGTTCATCCACATTCTTTTTAAATTCGACTTCTATTCGTTCAATGATAGGCTTTTCTGAAGATTTTGCTCTTCTGTCTTTTATAGAACGCGAAAATAATTTTTTATCAATTACTACACCGTCAAGTGAGGGTCCAGCCTTCAGGGAAGCATCTTTTACATCTCCGGCCTTATCTCCAAAAATAGCCCGAAGTAATTTCTCTTCCGGAGATGGGTCTGATTCTCCTTTCGGAGTAATCTTCCCAATAAGAATATCTCCAGGTCTCACATGTGCCCCAATTCTGATGAGACCATTTTCATCAAGATTCTTTGTTGCTTCTTCACTTACATTTGGAATATCTGAGGTAAGCTCTTCCAGGCCTCGCTTGGTATCTCTTACTTCAAGAAGATATTCATCAATGTGAATGGAAGTGAAGATATCTTCGCGTACAACTTTTTCAGAAATTACAATTGCATCCTCAAAGTTGTATCCTTGCCAGGGCATAAAGGCTACCTTCAGATTTCTCCCCAGTGCCAGTTCCCCATTTTGCGTTGCATAACCTTCAGTAAGAGGCTGTCCCTTTACCACTTTATCCCCTTTGCTAACCACCGGTTTAATTATAACTGAGGTATTCTGGTTGGTCTTCTTAAACTTTGAAAGTGAATATTTTTTTACATCGTCATCAAAAGAAATGAATTTCTCTTCATCTGAACGCATGTAACGAATAATAATTTCATTGGCATCTACAAACTCAACCACCCCTTCACCATCTGCTATAAATAATATCCTGGAATCACTAACCATTGTCTTTTCAATTCCTGTTCCCACTATAGGAGCTTCCGGATTCAAAAGTGGTACTGCCTGGCGCATCATATTTGATCCCATCAATGCGCGGTTTGCATCATCATGCTCCAGGAAGGGTATCAAAGAGGCTGCAATAGAAGCAATTTGGTTTGGAGCAACATCCATCAAATCGACATCGCTTGCATCAGAATATGGGAAATCTCCTTCAAACCTGGATTTCACTTTCTGATTTACAAAGTCACCATCCTCATTAAAAGGGGCATTTGCCTGTGCAATTACTTTTTCCTCCTCCTCCTCTGCACTAAGAAAAACCACACTTTTATTATCCAAATCAATTTTCCCGCCATCAACTTTCCTGTATGGAGTTTCAATAAAACCCAGAGTATTGATCTTAGCGTATACACATAGAGAAGATATCAGTCCAATATTTGGTCCTTCAGGAGTTTCAATTGGACAAAGCCTTCCATAATGAGTGTAATGTACATCCCTTACTTCAAAACCGGCTCTTTCACGTGAAAGTCCTCCAGGCCCCAGAGCTGACATTCTTCTTTTATGGGTCATCTCAGCTAAAGGATTTGTTTGATCCATGAACTGGGATAGTTGGTTTGTCCCAAAAAATGAATTGATTACAGAAGAGAGGGTTTTTGAGTTGATCAAATCAATAGGAGCAAAAACCTCATTGTCACGAACATTCATTCTTTCTCTGATAGTCCTAGCCATTCTAGCCAAACCAACTCCAAACTGGTTATATAGTTGTTCTCCAACAGTCCTTACCCTTCTGTTGCTTAAGTGGTCAATATCATCGACATCAGCTTTTGAATTCAATAATTCAATAAGATATTTAATAATCTCGATAATATCCTCCCTGGTTAGTACCTTAATATCCATATCTGTATTAAGGCCCAGTTTTTTATTTAAACGATATCGTCCGACATCACCCAGGTTATATCTTTTTACTGAAAAGAAAAGTTTATCAATTACATCCCTGGCAGTTGCTTCATCAGGTGGTTCTGAATTTCTAAGCTGCCTGTATATGTGCAAAACTGCTTCTTTCTCAGAGTTACATGGATCTTTATGCAGGGTATTATAAATAATTGCATAATCAGAAATATTTTGATCTTCCCTGTGTAAAAGAATAGTCTTTGAACCTGAATCAACAATTTGCTCAATATGTTCAGATTCCAACATGGTTTCCCGGTCAAGAACTACTTCATTTCTTTCAATTGATACAACTTCTCCGGTATCTTCATCAACAAAATCTTCCACCCATGATTTCAGAACCCTGGCTGCCAATTTCCTTCCAAGAGCTTTCTTAAGTCCGGTCTTTGTAACTTTAATTTCATCAGCCAGATTAAAGATCTCAAGAATATCTTTATCGCTTTCAAATCCAATTGCCCTCAACAATGTTGTAACAGGAAGCTTTTTCTTCCTGTCAATATATGCATACATTACATTATTGATATCAGTTGCAAACTCTATCCAGGAACCCTTGAATGGAATAATCCTGGCAGAATACAGTTTGGTACCATTAGCATGCAGACTTTGTCCAAAGAACACCCCCGGAGATCTGTGTAATTGTGAAACAACCACCCGCTCTGCACCATTTATTACAAATGTCCCCCTCTCGGTCATATAGGGAACAGTTCCCAAATACACGTCTTGCACCTGGGTTTCAAAATCTTCATGCTCAGGATCTGTACAATAGAGTCTGAGTTTTGCTTTAAGGGGAACGCTATAGGTTAACCCTCTTTCAATACATTCATTAATTACATAACGCGGTGGGTCAACAGAGTAATCAATAAACTCAAGCACAAAATTATTTCGGGTGTCAGAAATTGGAAAGTTCTCACTGAAAACCTTATGCAATCCTTCTGTCCTTCTATCATCAGGAGTTGTTTCAATCTGAAAAAAATCTGAAAATGATTTCAGCTGAATTTCAAGAAAATCCGGGTAATCCAGTTGATTTCGTAGTGTTGCAAAATTAATTCGGTCAGTTTTCTTTGTTGAAGCCATTGTATAGGATAATTATTTTGAAGCTGAATAAATATTACCAAAAAGGCTTAGAATCCCCTTTTAGGGACTCTAAACCTGAAAGTCAAGATATGATTATGTTACTTAAGCTCAACTTCTGCTCCAGCTTCTTCCAGTTGAGTTTTTAAAGATTCTGCTTCCTCTTTGGTTACTCCTTCTCTGATTGGAGATGGTGCTGCATCCACTACACCTTTTGCTTCTTTCAATCCCAAACCTGTTAATTCTTTAACAAGTTTTACGATTTGAAGTTTTGCCTGACCAGGAGCCTTAAGTATAACATCAAATTCTGTTTTTTCCTCAGCTGCACCAGCTTCACCAGCTGCAGCAGGACCGGCAACCGCAACAGCAGCTGCAGCAGGCTCAATACCATGTTCGTCTTTCAGTATATCGGCCAGCTCATTTACATCTTTTACAGTCAAATTAACTAATTCTTCTGCAAGTTTTTTTAAATCTGCCATTTCCTATGATTTTTAATGATTTTTAATAAATTTTTATTTTCCCTTTTCTGATAAAGTTTCAAGAACACCAGAGAGGATTTGTCCTCCCGATTGAAGCTGTGATAAAACAGTCTTCATTGGGGATTGCAGTAACATAATAATATCGGCAATCAATTCCTCTTTTGACTTAAGTTGGGCGAGAGTATCCAATTGATCATCCCCAATGTAAACTGATTTTTCAACAAACGCAGCCTTCAGGATAGGACGATCATGTTTCTCACGAAACTCATTAATAAGTTTCGCCGGGACATTCCCCACTTCTGAAAAAAATACCGAAGTAGAATTCTTCAGAACTTCATAAAGTTCTTCGTAATCACCCTCAGCTTTTTCCAAAGCTTGCTTAAGAAATGTATTCTTAACAACCATCAATTTGATATTCTTCTCATGACATTTTCTTCTTAGCATGCTGGTATCAACAGCATTCAATTCAGAAATATCTGCCAGATAAAAATGATTTGACTCATTTATACTTGAAGCAAGACTATCAATAATTTGATTTTTTTCTTCACGTATCATAACACTTTCAATTAAATCGTTTAATTATTCATCGAAAGCCTTGATATCAACCCTGACACCAGGGCTCATAGTGCTTGAGAGAAAAACACTTTTGATATAGGTTCCTTTTGCAGCAGTAGGTTTAAGTTTATTGATCACGGAAATAAAATCGCGCACATTTTCTTCAATTTTTGAAGACTCAAATGAGACTTTTCCTATTGATGAATGAATGATTCCGAATTTATCAACCTTAAAATCAATTTTTCCCTGTTTTACTTCTGTAACGGCTTTCCCTATATCCATAGTAACAGTACCTGTTTTTGGGTTAGGCATAAGTCCGCGAGGACCTAATATTCTTCCCAAAGCGCCAATCTTGCCCATTACAGGTGGCATAGTAATCATCACATCGAAATCGGTCCATCCCTTCTTAATCTTCTCAACATAATCATCCAATCCGATATAATCTGCACCTGCATTCCTGGCTTCATCCTCTTTATCCGGAGTACAGAGAACCAATACCTTGGTTTCTTTTCCGGTTCCATGAGGAAGAGTAACCACTCCACGAACCATTTGGTTTGATTTCCGGGGATCAATACCCAGTCGAACATCTACATCAACAGATGAGTCAAACTTAGTATTGCTTACCTCCTTCACCAAACTGGCTGCTTCAGACAATTTATACTGCTTTCCTTCTTCAATTTTCTCTAAAGCTGCTTTCCTGTTTTTAGTAATCTTAGTCATCGTTGTAAAACGCATTTAGTTATTTATTACCAGGAAACTCACCATCAACGGTTATTCCCATACTCCTGGCAGTACCAGCGACCATTTTCATTGCCGATTCAACTGTAAATGCATTCAGGTCAGTCATCTTACCTTCAGCAATTGATTTAACCTGATCCCAGGTTACTGAAGCAACTTTCACCCTGTTAGGTTCAGCGGAGCCAGACTTCTGTTTGGCAACCTCTAAAAGCTGAACTGCAACCGGTGGAGTTTTTGTTATAAAATCAAAAGACTTGTCTGCATAAACAGTAATAATTACCGGAATGACTTTCCCCATCATTTCCTGAGTTCTTGCATTAAACTGCTTACAGAACTCCATAATATTCACCCCTTTTGCACCTAAAGCTGGTCCAACAGGAGGAGAAGGGTTGGCTGTACCACCACGAATCTGCAACTTAATAATTCCAGCAACTTTTTTAGCCATAACTGATTTGGTTTCTACTAGTATTGATTGTTCTACCGGTTATTATATAAGGAAGCATTCTGAAATAATATAACACCTGGTATTTTCTTAATTCAATTAATATTAATCTTTTTCTACCTGCATGAAGCTTAATTCAAGTGGAGTTTTTCTACCAAAGATCTTCACCATTACCTTAAGCTTCTTTTTCTCATCATTTACTTCTTCAATAGTTCCTGAAAAACTATTAAAGGGTCCGTCTATAACTTTCACTGTCTCTCCGACAAAAAACGGAATATTCAATTCTTCTTCACTTGCAGCAAGCTCATCAACTTTCCCAAGAATCCGGTTTACTTCAGATTGTCTCATGGGAAGAGGTTCACCTCCTTTTGTGCCTCCAAGGAAACCCATAACATTAGGAATTTCCCTTAAGATAAGTGGGACTTCGCCAACCAGGATAGCTTCTACCAAAATATATCCAGGAAAGAAATTTCGCTCTTTGCTGATTTTTTTTCCTTTACGAATTTGATACACTTTCTCCGTAGGGATAAGTACCTGCTTAATATAATCCTGAAGATTCAGGCGAACTATTTCACTCTCGATATATTCCTTAACTCTTTTTTCCTTTCCACCTATCGCTCGAAGGACATACCACTTGAAAGCATTTTCGCTCATTTCCCGTTATTTAATAAAATAAACCGTAAACAAAACCCATGATATGTTCAAAAGAAAAGTCCATAGCGAAAATGATCAAAGCAAATATCAAAGATGCAATCATCACAACTATTGAACTGTTCTGAAGTTCAGCCCATGTTGGCCAGGTTACCTTATGAACAAGCTCAGTGTAAGAGTCAGTAAAGTATGTTTTTATTTTCATCTCCTAGTGATTTTGCACGGGTGGAGCGACTCGAACGCCCGACACCTGGTTTTGGAGACCAGTGCTCTACCAACTGAGCTACACCCGTGTCTCTCAAAAAATTCTAAAAATAAGGCCGGGTTAACTATTATAATATCAACCAAAAACCTTATATGCTAGAATATCAAATTACTCAACAATATCAATTACCTGGCCAGCTCCAACAGTTCTACCACCCTCACGGATTGCAAAACGAAGACCTTTATTAATGGCAACAGGATAAATTAATTCTACGATAATAGTTACATTATCACCAGGCATTACCATTTCAGTTCCCTCAGGAAGCTTTACCGTTCCGGTAACATCTAATGTACGCACATAAAACTGGGGGCGATAATTATTATGGAAAGGAGTATGGCGTCCACCTTCTTCTTTCTTTAATACATAAACCTCAGCCTTAAACTTTGTATGAGGAGTAATGGAACCCTTTGGGGCCAGTACCATACCTCTCTTAATTTCATTTTTGTCAACACCTCTAAGCAGAAGACCAACATTATCACCAGCCTCACCACGATCGAGAATTTTACGGAACATCTCAACTCCTGTACAAACTGTTTTACGTTTGTTTGCACCCAATCCAATCAGCTCCAATTCATCACCTGTATTCACTATTCCAGTTTCAATTCTACCGGTAGCAACAGTTCCACGCCCTGTAATTGAAAACACATCCTCAACCGGAAGAAGGAAAGGCTTTTCAATGTCCCTTGGAGGAATTGGAATAAATGTGTCAACAGCTTCCATCAGCTCCAGCACCTTTTCTTCCCATTTTGCTTCTCCATTCATAGCACCCAAAGCAGAACCCTGAATAACCGGAGTGTTGTCACCATCAAAACCATAAAATTCAAGCAATTCCCTGATTTCCATTTCAACAAGCTCGAGTAATTCATCATCATCTACCATGTC
>DAOWNN010000112.1 GCA_030642585.1 Bacteroidota bacterium
AGCATAAATAAGTTTGGAGCTTCCAGATCTCCTGAAAAACTGAAATGACCATTTTCATCCAATTTAGCAGAGTCTACCATTTCAAGGTTATTTGCTTTCAATACCATTAAATTTATTGTTTCCCCATTTGAGTTGGAAAAAGTTCCCTCTAATTGATATCCAGTTTTTTTTGTTGAACAGGCAGTAAAACTTAAAATTACAGCCAATGCGATTAATGTTTTTCTCATGATGTTATCAATTCAATATTTTATTTGAAATAAGGCTGCGAATATAATTAAATTTCATGGAAATATAAGAACCAGTTTATTTTATAGGTTTCATTTTAGCAATCCAGCCGCCACCATTTGCAAGCTTTATACTTATGATACTTTTTCTTGTTGCAATTTTATTTGATTTTGAGTAGTCGCTGGCATACTTATTTGCATTTATTCCATCCTGAAATTTTTCCACTGAATACTCCCCATTCCCCAGGAAAGAAAGATCCAGCTTAAGTTCATACTCTGTTTCATTATTAATTGCAGCCACAAACCATTCATCCTTCTTTCGCCTGGCAATCAGAATATATTCTCCGATTTTTGCCTCTAACACAACTGTTTCATCCCATGTAACGGGGACCCCGGCAATAAATCTTGTACATTCTTCTTCTTTCATGTAATTTGACGGGTTGTCAGCCAGCATTTGAAGGGGACTTTCATATACAACATACATAGCCATCTGGTGAACTCTGGTTCCCTGGCTCATAGGACGGGAAAAATGATCTGTAAAATTCTTCTTATGAGCGTTTACCATTGCTCCAGGAGTGTAATCCATAGGCCCTGCAACCATTCTGATAAATGGGATGGTAAGATTATGTGTTGGGGTGATTTCATCACTCCATTTATTCCATTCCAGTCCTCTCACACCTTCACGTGTAAGAACATTTGGGTAAGTTCTTCTCAGTCCAGATGGCTTATATGCACCATGAAAATCAACAAGCAGTTCTCTTTTGGCAGCTTCTCTGGAAATTTTCCAATAGTAATTTACCATCCATTGGTCATCCCTTTGCATGAAGTCAACTTTTATTCCGGCTGCTCCCCACTTGACAAACTGATTGAGAGCTTCTTCCAGCTGATCGTTCAGAGTTTTCCATATTACCCATAGGATAATTCCTACATCTTTCTTTTTTGCATAGGCAAAAAGCTCTTCCATATCTATATCGGGGTTTATGTCAAATAAGTCTCCTGGTTCATACCATCCTTCATCAAGAATTATATACTCAATTCCATATTTGGATGCAAAATCAATATAATACTTATAAGTATCGGTATTAAGTCCAGAAATAAAATCAACTCCATAAACATTCAAACTATTCCACCAGTCCCAGGCCACTTTGCCTGGTTTAATCCATGATGTGTTTTTAATCTTGTTTGGTGATGCCAGGCAATAAACCAATTCATTTTCCAATAAGGATTTATCATCCTCACCTATGATAAAAACTCTCCATGGAAAATTCCTTGTTCCTTTTGTTTTTGCCAGATAAGTTTCTCTTTTGACAATTTTCACATTTCTGTCATTTTCCTGAATTTCTTCTGCAGAAGCACGAGGTAATATAGCATGCAGGCTGTTTGACGAGGTGCCTTTCAGCCACATACCGGGATAATCCTGAATGTCTGATTCTGTGATTAAAATCCGGGTTCCGCTTTTTGGTGCAATTAGCATAGGTAAAGAGCAAAATGACTCTTTAGGGATTTCTGCAAGATTGCGCAAAAGATAAGCTCTTTCATTGTGTGAAAAAAAACTTTCTTCTTCCGGGTAATATACCAGGTGCGATTCCGGGAAATTATATTCAGCCTTTTCTCCGGTAATTATTATTTCTTTTTTGTAGGAGGTTTGAAATCGATAGGCTACACCATTGTTATATACTCTTAATTTTAAAGAATAATTCCCCTGGAATTCAACACTCAATTCATTGTAATGATTCTGAATTTCTGCATTTTTAGCTGGGACAACAGGAACCAATTGCTCATGTATGGTATGGCTTGAATAGTCTTTTATTTTAGGACTTTTTAAAATGCCATTAATCTCAAGCGATATTGGAGATTTCTCCAGTATTACTTTTTCATTTAACAGGATGGATAATTGAATTTGAGAGTCTACAAATAACTGTAGTTTAATCTTTTTATCCGGAGATCTTAATTCCAGAATTTTCCCATTAGCTGTTGCAGAAAAGATTAGATAAAAAAGAACACTTAAAACATAGATGAGGTTCTTATGTTGATGAAATGCTTTCATTTTTTTGGAATTGTAGAATTAATAATGAAGAAATTAATAAGGCTCAGCTTTGCAAATTAGTATTAAACAGAATAGCCTGGATTTGCCTTGAAGCTATAGTTATTAACCAAGAATAGTTCCGATTATTGTAGCTGACAGCAAAGAAGCCAGAGTTCCGGCAAGGAGGGCTCTCATACCAAATTTTGAAAGCAGTACTCTTTGATTTGGAGCAAGTGAACCAATCCCTCCAATCTGGATACCGATAGATGCAAAATTGGCAAACCCGCATAACATATAGGTGGCCATGATGATTGATTTTTGGTGAACTAATCCTCCTGTTGCTTTTAGTTCAGACAGGCTGATGTAACCAATAAATTCTGTGAGTATCAGCTTTTCTCCAAGGAGTCTGCCAACTACAGTCATATCTTCTTTGGCAACTCCTATCAACCACATAAGGGGGGCAAAAAGGTAACCCAGCATAAATTGAAGAGATAGTTCTGTGTATTTACCATCTGTGGCTTCTGTAATAAGTTCGTTCAGGTTGGTGACTTTCCCAATCCAAATGGCAATAAAATTAAACATAGCAATAAATGCAATAAAAACAAGAAGCATGGCCGCAACATTGGCAGCCAATTTTAAGCCTTCAGTAGTCCCATTTGAAATAGCATCAAGGACATTGCTTCCGATTTTGTCCTGTGTAATTTCAATGTCTGAACTAATATCTTCTGTTTGTGGGACTACTATCTTTGAAATAACAATCACTCCGGGGGCAGCCATAACTGATGCTGCCAACAGGTGCTTCGCGAAAATAAGCCTTTGAACAGGATCATCACCACCCAGGAAACCAATATAAGCGGCTAAAACGCCTCCGGCAAGAGTGGCCATTCCTCCGGACATAACCAGGAGAATCTCTGAACGGTTCATTTTAGGAAGGTAAGCCTTTATCATCAGGGGCGATTCGGTTTGTCCCAGGAAAATATTTCCTGCAACAGATAAGCTTTCAGCACCGGATAATTTCAAAATCCTGGTCATCAACCATGCAAGGCCATAAACAATTTTTTGTATGACTCCCAGATAAAATAACAGGGACGTAAGGGCAGAGAAGAATACAATGGTAGGAAGAATCTGGAAGGCAAAGATCATCCCCATTTTATCCATATCGAGAAGACTTCCAAATAAAAATTCACTGCCGGTTTTTGTGAAATCAAGAACCAAAACAAAGAGTTTCCCTACAAATTCAAATGTTTTTCTTATAAAAGGAACGTATAAAACACCAACTGCGAGAGAAACCTGAATGCCAAGGCCTGTAAGAACCACTTTCCAGGATATAGCATTCCTGTTTGTACTAAAAAGCCAGGCAATAGCAATAAGTACAAACATGCCGAGTAGTCCCCGTAGTAAAGTATAAATGCTAAATCCAGATTCAACACTATCCGGAATTATTTTTCCGGAATCATCAAGTATAAGATTCTGACCGGAATGTGTGGAAGGTTCATCCGTAACCGAAATGCTGCTGTCGGCAATTTCAATGTGTCCTTTGGTATCTGCGTTTAAGGAGTCTGATGAAGAAGTATTTGCTGTGGATAAAAAAAAGAAAATGCAAAATAGGAATAGGGAGCTAAATGTTCGTTTCATCTGCTACAGATTTTTTCTTCTGTTTATTTCATTTTGAACGATCGATGCTTTTTCGTAATTCTCTGATTTAATTGCTTCGTCAAGCTTGATTTTTAATTCCTCATCGGATACGTCCTTTAACTCATCTCCCTGCTCTTTTCTACTATGTTCAGGAGGATAGAAATCCTGGTGTTCAAGATCACTTTCAAATTCATGCTGCTCATCAAGTATAATTCCTGCCTGTTCAATAATTTCGCTGGTAGTGTATATAGGACATTTAAAACGCAAGGCAAGAGCAATGGCATCAGATGTCCGGGCATCAATTTCAACTTCTTTGCTCCCATCAAAACAGGTGAGTTTGGAAAAAAATACGCCTTCGTGTAAGCGGGTAATATTTACTTCTGTAAGCCCAATATGATAAGATTCTGCAAAACTGAAAAACAAATCATGGGTCAGAGGTCTTGGTGGTGATAATCCCTCCAGTTGTATAGCAATAGCCTGAGCTTCAAAGCCTCCAATGATTATGGGGATGCGTCTGCTCCCTTCTTCCTCAGAAAGGATCAAAGCATAAGCTCCTGTTTGAGTCTGACTGTAAGAAATCCCAAGTACATTCAACCGGATCTTTCCCATAATATTCTGTTATTATCTGAACAATATTTAGGACTGTAATATGCAAATATAAAAAAACCTTTTTAGTATTGTTCGCTGTTTTTAACTTTAGCTTCTTATAAAAATAGTAAAAAGAAGTTGAAATTGAAGTTTGTGTTTTGAATAGTCAAACTAGCCTGTGGCCTGGAGGGTCAAAATAGTGGCGAACTGATAAAATAGATCGCCAGGTCTGCCTTACAACCGGAAGGGAGCGTATTCCTGTTGAGTCTATGCGAAGCTAATAAGATACTATCAGATAGGGAGAATGATGATAAAAAAAGTTTGTATATCAATTAATTTTTATATTTTTGCAGTCCAAAATAAGGAAACCCAGAAAATATAGTTTTAGATGTATGCAATTGTAGATATAGCAGGTCAACAGTTTAAAGTTGAAAAAGATCAAAAAATCTTTGTTCACAGGTTGGATAATAATGAAGGAGATGTTGTAGATTTTGACCAGGTTTTGTTGATTGATCAGGATGGCAAAGTTATCATCGGAGAGCCTTTTATTAAGGATGCCCTTGTAACTGCGAAAGTGCTTGCTCACCCCAGGGGAGACAAAGTAAATGTTTTTAAGAAGAAAAGAAGAAAGGGCTACAAAGTTATGACAGGTCATCGTCAGGATTTTACACAGATCTTAATTAGTTCAATAGCAGAAAAAGGTGCTAAAAAGAAAGATGATGCTCCTAAAGCTGCATCAAGCACTAAGGCTGTAAAAACTTCGGTAAAAAAAGCAGATCAAACATCTACAGGTAAGAAGCCTGCTGCCAAAACAGCCCCGGTTAAAAAAACCACAACAACAAAGGCTGCAGCTGGCAAAGCACCTGTTAAAAAAGCAGCTATTACTAAACCAGCCGCAAAGAAGGCAACTACAAAGAAAGCTGCAACTGCAAAGCCAGTGATAAAAAAGGCAACTAAAAAAGCAAAATAAAATGGCACATAAGAAGGGAGCAGGAAGTTCCAAAAATGGAAGAGAATCGGAAAGCAAACGTTTAGGCGTGAAATTGTATGGAGGACAATTTGCAAAGGCCGGAAATATTATTGTACGTCAAAGAGGAACGAGACACCACCCCGGATTAAATGTTGGGATTGGTAAAGATCATACCCTTTTTGCTTTGATCGATGGGCAAATTAAGTTCCAAAAGAAAAAGGATAATAAGTCCTTTGTTTCAGTGATTCCTGAGGCTGAATAGCAGTATTAAATAAAATTTAGAACTCTCCTGATAAATTTGCCGCTTAAAAGCTGTAAATTTCAGGAGTTTTTTTTTGCCAACAATAAATATTTGCCCGGTAATTTATAGCTTTCATTAACATTTTAAGTTTCATTTCATGCTCCATCTTAAATTTATCAGAGAAAATCAAGCATTGCTCGTGGATAGATTAAAATTGAAAAATTTTGATGCCACCAAACTTGTATCTGAAATTATTCAACTGGACGATCAGCGAAAGCAGACTCAGAATATGCAGGATAATAAACAGGCTGAAGTGAATAAGCTGTCACGTGAAATAGGAAACCTATTTAAATCCGGACAACAAGCAGAAGCAAATAAGGCAAAAGCAGATTCCTCCCGATTAAAGGAGGAGATTAAGACGTTTAATAGCAAGATGCAGGAAATATCTTCCTCAATGGAATCCCTTCTTATACAAATTCCCAACATTCCACATGAATCGGTTCCTCCCGGGAAAGGGGAGCAGGATAACATTGAAGTGTATAGGGAAGGAGATATGCCAGAACTTGGAAAGGAAGCACTTCCTCATTGGGATCTGGGGAAGAAGTACGATATTCTTGACTTTGAACTTGGCAATAAACTAACAGGTGCAGGATTTCCGGTATTTAAGGGAAAAGGAGCAAAGTTGCAGAGGGCATTGATCCAATTTTTTCTGGATGAAGCAATCAAGGCCGGGTATAATGAGATTATACCACCCTTGATGGTAAATGAAGATTCAGGTTTTGGAACCGGGCAATTGCCAGATAAAGAAGGGCAGATGTATTATATCCCTTCTGAAAACTACTACCTTATCCCGACCTCAGAAGTTCCAATTACCAATATGTACCGTGATGTAATACTTGGGACGAAAGATCTTCCTGTTAAAAATACGGCTTATACTCCTTGTTTCAGGAGAGAAGCAGGATCTTATGGGAAAGATGTCAGGGGATTGAACCGGGTTCATCAGTTTGATAAGGTTGAAATTGTTCAAATTGTACACCCTGACAAGTCTTATGATTGCCTTGATGAAATGGTGAATTACGTAGAACAACTCCTTCAGAAATTAGAACTTCCTTTTCGCATTATGAGACTTTGTGGAGGCGATATTTCATTTACTTCTGCTCTGACATTTGATTTTGAAGTGTATTCTGCAGCCCAGCAAAAGTGGCTTGAAGTCAGTTCTGTTTCAAATTTTGAAGATTTCCAGGCTAACCGGCTTAAATTAAGATTCCGCGAAGAATCAGGGAAAAAGAACAGGGTGGCTCACACTTTAAATGGCAGTGCACTGGCTTTGCCCCGCATCGTTGCAGCATTGCTGGAAAATAATCAGACCCCCAAAGGGATTCAAATTCCACCGTATTGGTTCCTTATACCGGATTCGAATTCATTGATTAAACAAAAAGACCTGCCCCGGGTTTATCAAGGGATTCAGCAGTTACATCGATTTTAATCCTCCTTCGCGTTCCGCTTGCGCCACCGCTAAAGCTTTAGGCGGCACGCGGTCGGCGGACGAG
>DAOWNN010000109.1 GCA_030642585.1 Bacteroidota bacterium
AAAGACTTGTCATTGCGAGTAAAGCATTGTTGATAAGCTATAATATAGTTCTGTCATTGCGAGCGAAGCGAAGCAATCTGCATAACTTGTTTACAATATATAGCGAACAGTTTTTTTTTTTGATTACTCACCTATTTAACTTCGCTACTTTTCCTTTTTTACCACAACAAAAATATCCTCATTATCGCGTTTCATGAGATATTGTTCACGTGCAAATTTCTCCAGATTGGCATTGTCGGTTTTCAGCTCCTTGAGTCTTAATGAGTCCTGTACGGTTTTCTCAAGGTAATACTCCCTGTCACTTTTCAACTGGTTGAGATTTCGTATATCCTTGATACGGTCCAATAGATTATTACTATCGAACAGAGATATCCAAACCACAAAAATAGCTATGGTAAGAAGAAATTTGTTTCTGAAGAAACTCACTATTTTTCGCAATATCGAAATCATAAGCAGATCAAAGTTATAACTAATCCGGACAATTACTCACTTTAACCTTGAGATTACTACGCTTAATTTACTCCCTCCGGTTGCTGTCATTCAATGTCACTCACTCTCCGCCATCGTTCCAAGCTTGCCTGCTACGCCTTCCTGTGGCCGCTTCGGCAGAGCAAGGCCGGCAGGCATAGAAACTTTAATCTTTATACTTTAATCTTTTATCTTTTCCTGCTTATTCTTCCAGGAACGGATACCTGTAATCTTCCGGTGTGAGGAAGGTTTCCTTTATTGTTCTTGGAGATATCCAGCGATAAAGGTTGAGGGCTGATCCGGCCTTATCGTTTGTGCCTGAAGCTCTGGATCCTCCAAAAGGCTGATGACCTACCACTGCACCTGTTGGCTTGTCGTTAATATAGAAATTCCCGGCTGCATTAGACAATTTATCACTCGCAAGCTCAATTACTTCCCGTGATTTTGCGAATATTGATCCGGTCAGCGCATAAGGAGAAGTCTTATCAAGCAAGTCCAGGGTTTCTTCAAATTTATCAGGGGAGTATATATAGATAGTCAACACCGGACCAAACAATTCTTCCACCATGGTCACATATTTGGGATCTTTTGCCAGGATTATCGTTGGTTCAATAAAGTATCCTTTTGTTTTGTCATAAGCACCACCATAGATGATCTCTGCATCTTTATCTTTTTTTGCATTGTCGATATAAGTGGCAAGTTTATCAAATGTGGCTTCATCAATTACTGCATTTACAAAATTTGAGAAGTCTTCGACTCCTCCCATTTTGATGCTTTTTAATTGCTCACCCATAATTTTATTGATCTCAGGCCATAAAGTATCAGGGATATATGCCCTTGATGCAGCAGAACATTTCTGACCCTGGTATTCAAAAGCACCACGTGTTAAGGCTGTAGCTACCTGGGCAGGATTGGAAGATTCATGCACCATAACAAAGTCTTTTCCTCCTGTTTCACCAACGATCCTCGGATAAGTTTTGAACCTGGAAATATTATTTCCTATCTCTTTCCAGATTGACTGGAAGACTTCTGTAGACCCGGTATAATGTATTCCTGCAAAATCGGGATGGGAGAATATCTCCTTACCGGCAACGGGACCAGAAACATACATCAGGTTGATTACGCCATCCGGGAGACCAGCTTCTATAAAGATCTCCATCAGGATACTGGCTGAATATACCTGTGTGTTGGAAGGTTTCCAGACCACGGTATTTCCCATCATTGCAGGGGCAGTGGGAAGATTGGCTGCAATGGAGGTGAAGTTAAAAGGAGTAAGTGCGAATACAAACCCTTCCAGCGGGCGTTGCTCCAGCCGATTCCATACATGTTCGGATGATCTTGGCTGCTGGGCATGAATTTCTGACATGAACTGAACGTTATACCTCCAAAAATCAATGGTTTCACAAGCTGCATCAATTTCCGACTGAAATGCATTTTTGGATTGGGCCAGCATGGTGGCGGCATTCATCCTGTCCCGGTACGGTCCGGCCAGTAGTGAGGCCGCTTTTTGAAATATTGCAGCTTTGGCCTTCCATGGCATTTTTACCCAATCTGCCTTGGCATTCAGGGCTGCTTCAATGGCCATTTTAACATGACTGGCATCCCCTTTATGGTATCTTCCCAGGCAGTGTTTCAAATCGTGAGGAGGATGTATTTCAACCAGGTTTCCTGATTTCACTTCTTTACCGTTAATATACATTGGAATTTCTATTTCACGGGATCGTGCTTTTTCAATTGCTTTTTGAAGCAATTCTCTTTCTTTGGTGCCAGGGGCATAAGAATTAATGGGCTCATTCTCAGCTTTGGGGACTTGATAAAGGTTTTCAATCATGATGTTTGAACTTAAAATTATTTAGTTTTTTGTTTGTTTTCAATCCTCAAAATTAATTACCTGATATTAGAAATAATATGAGTTTTTTCATGATTTTGTGGAGCAACCACCTCCCACTGGCGAATTTATACTCTTTGTTCCCTGATAATGTAATAAGTAAGAAAAACAAATCTGCTTTCTCAAATTGCTTAATTAATTCACCAGCGTACTCCTCCTTGAAGGAGGAGAAACTAATAATTTATTAAATGTTTAATAAAACCTAAATTCCCCTCCTTGGAAAAGGAGGGGTGGCTTGAGCTTGCGAATGCCGGGGTGGTTTGATTCAATTCCTCCCAATGCAATAACTGTGAAGTTATGAGAAGAAGCCGCGAACCTTATAATTTACAAGTACCCAACACCCAGAATCCTGAACATTCTTGAACCCGAAACCCAAAACAGTCTTGAACTATCTTGTCTTATGTACACTATTCACCATAACCGATCCCAAAAGCCGGTCGTAACGTGATCCGGGAGCCATATGGTAGACAAATACAAGGTAATCATTTTCGGTTTCGTAATGACTTCCCTCAAAAACTGTATTGTTGGCATAGAAACTACCTTTTTCACATCTTACGTACTCATAATTATAATATCCCTGCTTGAGTATCAATGAGGTCTCATATGAGGTGGTCTCATAATTAAAGATCATACGATTGTTTTCATTGCAGGTCCAGTCAGATAGAGCCCCAAATACATAAACATCACCAATCCCTTCAGGAAAGCCGGTTTTGAGTGTGAAATACACCCTCATATAATCTGATTCAATATCACTGTCTCTGCCTTCCTGAATTTTTATGTAAAATTTCCCGTTTACATCCTGTTCATAGAAATAAGCTCTGTTTGTTTTTGGTTTGGATGAAAAAAGAGCAACATGATGCATGGACTCCCTGAAATCTATAAACTGTACAAACTCTGTTTGGTATCTCAGGCTTTTTGCATCAAAATAACGGTATTCTGATCCACCAAAGAAGATATTTTTCCTGTCAAAGTCATATACTATCTCCCGGTTTCGCACAAACGATGGCTTAGTAAATTCAACTGCATTGTCCCATCTGCCATTCTGACTAATCACAACCTTCACCTCGCTAAATGGATTTGCAATCTCATACATTGAATAATTTACCGAAATACTGATCTCCTGTCCTGATTCCCATAACTGGGTAATGGTAGGTCGTTTCAATTGAGCTTTTATGTTCACCAGGTTTTCTGTAACCATAAACCTTCGGGTAAGCAGTGGTTCTTCTTTATTGTAATTCTTATAGACCAGCAAAATATAATTTCCGGATATCCTGAAATTTATATCCTCATTCGGGAAAGTCAACTTATAATGAATGTATTTAACAGTGGTATTAAACGAATACTGGTAATTTGTTAATTGATTTTCAGGAAAACCTTCAAGATAATCTGTTTCCATCAAATCTGAGGGATTCCAGTCTGAATTGCAATGAATAAATGTATAATAGTAATTTCCAATATCATCTGTGAGATCATCAAAACTCAGCATCAATTTCTCCTGGGAGTTCAATTTGAGTATGGGGTAAGAAATCTCCCAGGCTTCTTTATGAAGCTGTACGGTTTTTATGCCTGGAGAAAATATATGGTTAGTATGAAGGAGTGAATCTCCGGGTAACCGCACTACCTGCGCCCTGACCAAAGTTCCTGGTACCATCAGGATTGAGGTAAATAGAAATAGTGCCACAAACGAACAATTTCTGGTTTTGGTTCTTGATCCAGTCTTTCTTCGCGGTTCTTTGCGTTTGCTTTGCGGTTCTTTGCGTAACATTCCTTAGTTTTTAGATTTTCACTTTTACCTTTCCTGGTGATCGGTATGGTTTCTTTCATCCTGCCGAAGATGAATGTCAGAACCTTTGACCTGACAGGCTTCCTTAAGGCTTTTTACTTTTTGACCTTAGCCCCCTGGACTCTTAGATATTATTCTATCCACATGTATTTATAATCAGACTAAAATAGAATAAGTAATATGTGTTAAACAACATGAGCTTCAATATTATCTATTTCTATTCATATTATCAAATTTGTATTAATAACTAACGTGAATTAATTCACAATTAGCATAGACTTTAAAATAAAAAATATATATTTTTGAATAGTTAAATAAAAAAACCTACGAATACATGCTTGTCAAAATAAATAAGGGATTGGATATCAGGTTGAAAGGAAAACCTGTACTCCAGCTTGAAACTCTTAACAACTCGGGTTTGTATGCAATCAAGCCCACCGACTTTCCGGGCCTTACTCCTAAGCTGGCTGTAAAGGTGGATGATGAAGTAAAAGCAGGCTCAGCTCTTTTCTACAATAAGAACTTACCTGAGTTAAAGTTCACTTCTCCGGTGAGTGGCAAAGTTGTTGCTATAAATCGTGGCGAAAGGAGAAGAATACTTGAAATTGTTGTGGAATCTGACGGGAAAATGGAGTCTCTTGGTTTTAGAAATGGAGATCCAAAGAGTTTAAGCCGGGATGAGATTAAAGAAACTCTTTTAAGCAGTGGCCTGTGGCCATTTATTAAACAGCGCCCCTTTAATATTATTGCCAATCCTGAAGAATCTCCCAGGGCAATATTTCTTTCTGCATTTGATTCTGCACCCCTTGCTCCTGATAATGAATTCATTTTAAAGGATAATAAGGCTGCCTTACAAACAGGAATAGATGCTTTAGGTATGTTAACTGATGGTAAAGTCCATGTTGGTGTCAGGAAAGGAACCATTCAGGAAAGTATTTTCACCACAATCAATGGAATAGAAATTAATGAATTTCAGGGGCCACATCCTGCCGGAACTGTGGGAGTGCAAATACATCACATTGCTCCAATTAACAAAGCTGACATTGTATGGGTTATTCAGGCACAGGATATTCTGTCAATAGGAAGCTTATTTGAAAAGGGCATTCTGGATGCGGAAAGAATTGTAAGCCTTGCAGGATCTGAGGTGAAAGAACCCAAATATTATAAGACAATTCTTGGTGCTTCAATACGGAATATGGTGGATGGAAATGTGAACGACGGAAATTTGAGGTTTATCAGCGGGAATGTACTGACCGGTGAAAAGATCAGCAGGGAAGGCTTTACCGGATACTACGACAACCAGGTGACTGTTATTCCCGAAGGAGATCACCATGAAATGTTTGGATGGATAATGCCAAGATTGAAGAAATTCAGTACATCTATGTCTTATTTTTCATGGATGATGCCAAAGAAGGAGTTTGAGAGTGACACAAACCTGAATGGTGGACAAAGGGCTTTTGTTGTTTCGGGACAATACGAAAAAGTTCTGCCAATGGATATTTATCCGGTTGAATTACTGAAGGCTGTTATTATTGGCGATATTGATAAAATGGAGAATCTCGGTATTTATGAGGTTGCGGAGGAAGATCTGGCTCTTTGTGAATTTGTATGTACATCAAAAACAGAGGTTCAGTCAATACTTCGCGACGGATTTGATATGATGATCAAAGAACTGGGTTAATTAGGCTTAAGTTTTGAGTGTTAAATGTTAAGTTATAAGAAACAAGTGAAAAAAAACAACTCAAAATTTAAAACTGAAAACTGAAAATTTGGAATTTAAAACTTAAAACTAAAATAAGGTGAAGTTTCTAAGGAAAACCATTGATAAAATCAAGCCAAACTTTGAAGAGGGTGGGAAACTTGCTATGTTCCATTCATCTTTCGATGCTATTGAAACCTTCTTGTACGTTCCAAATACGGTTACAAAACCTAGGGGCAGCCATATCCGTGACACTATGGATATGAAAAGGACAATGATCCTGGTTATGATTGCACTGATTCCTTCTCTTTTATTTGGTATGTGGAATACCGGCCACTGGCATTTTATTGCATTTGGTGAAGATGCCACACTCTTGCAGGAGTTTTGGTTTGGATTTTTAAAAGTGTTGCCAATCATCGTAGTTTCATATGTGGTTGGATTGGGGATTGAAATTATTTTTGCACAGATCAGAAAGCATGAGGTTAATGAAGGCTATTTTGTTTCAGGTTTTCTTATTCCCCTTATTGTTCCAATTGATACTCCATTATGGATGTTGGCTATCGCCATAGCTTTTGCTGTGATTCTTGGCAAGGAAGTGTTTGGCGGAACAGGGATGAATATTCTTAATCCGGCACTTACAGTCAGAGCATTTTTGTTTTTTGCTTATCCTGGATGGATGTCGGGAGATTCTGTCTGGATTTCAGGAATGATGAAAAATGCAGATAATGTAGTGGATGGATTTTCCGGTGCAACTCCTCTTGCAGAAGCAGCAGCCGGGAATGTTTCAAACATGCCATCTGTTTTTGAAATGTTTTTGGGGGTGATTCCCGGTTCTGTTGGAGAGACTTCGGTACTGGCAATATTGATTGGAGCTATTATTTTGCTCTGGACAGGTGTTGCCAGCTGGAAGATAATGACTTCAATGATTGCCGGAGGATTGATAATGGGACTGGTTTTGAACCTGTTTGCAGTAAATCCCTATATGGAACTTCCTGCATGGGAACATCTCCTGCTGGGAGGATTTGCCTTTGGAGTTGTATTTATGGCCACAGATCCAGTAACAGCCACCCAGACAGAGAAAGGAAAATGGATCTATGGATTCCTTACAGGGGTGCTTGCTATTCTGATTCGGGTATTGAACCCGGCATATCCTGAAGGTGTTATGCTTGCAATATTATTTATGAATGTTTTTGCCCCACTTATTGATCATTATGTGGTGGAGGCGAATATTAAGAGGAGATTGAAGAGGGTTGAGGTTTAAAGAGAAGGCTGAGGCTAAGGCTAAGGCTGAGGGAAAGAGAAGAGAAGAAAAGAGAAGGGTGAGGCTAAGGCTAAGGCTGAGGGAAAGAGAAGAGAAGAAAAGAGAAGGCTGAGGCTAAGGTTAAGGTTGAGGGAAAGAGAAGAGAAGAAAAGGAGAAGGTTGAGGCTAAGGCTAAGGCTGAGGGAATGAGAAGAAGAAAAGGAGAAGGCTGAGGCTAAGGCTAAGGCTGAGGGAATGAGAAGAAGAAAAGGAGAAGGCTGAGGCTAAGGCTAAGGCTGAGGGAAAGAGAAGAGAAGAAAAGAGAAGGGTGAGGCTAAGGCTAAGGC
>DAOWNN010000252.1 GCA_030642585.1 Bacteroidota bacterium
AATCCCTGCTATGATGTTTGTTTTAAGCAGGAATTACTATCCATAATAATAGACGTTGTTTATGTAAATTAGTTGCAGCTTTGTTTCAATATTCCAATGAATTGTAGGATAAAAACCTTTGAAAATTTTGTTGTTTCAAAATAACAGCTACTTTTACACGCTCAAAGTTAAAAGATGTACATAAAAAATTTATCCATATTTATCTCTATTATTCTCATTCTTACCTTGAAGGAAGATACCCGGAGATAAAATATGCCTGATAAACGGTATATAGCTTTCCGGGAAACCGGGAAGCTTTTTTTTTTATTTTTTTTTGTAATATGAAACTCAAATTAAGGAGTGCAACTACTACGGTTGGAAGAAATATGGCAGGTGCTCGTAGCCTGTGGCGAGCCAATGGCATGAAAGAAGAACAGTTTGGAAAACCAGTAATTGCAGTTGTGAACTCTTTCTCACAATTTGTTCCGGGTCATGCTCATCTGCATGAAATTGGTCAATTGGTTAAATCCATAATAGAAAATAAGGGCTTTTTTGCAGCTGAATTTAATACCATAGCTATTGATGATGGCATTGCTATGGGACATGATGGCATGCTGTATTCCCTGCCATCAAGAGATATGATCGCGGATAGTGTTGAATATGTTTGTAATGCACATCAGGTAGATGCCATGATATGTATCAGTAATTGTGATAAAATTACACCGGGTATGATGATGGCAGCCATGAGGATAAATATCCCAACAGTTTTTGTTTCCGGTGGACCCATGGAAGCAGGGGTTTTGAATAATGATCATCTCGATCTTGTTGATGCCATGGTTATGGCTGCTGATCCTGATGTAAGTGATGATCATCTTGCCCGGGTTGAAAAAAATGCCTGTCCAACCTGTGGGTCCTGCTCAGGAATGTTTACAGCCAATTCTATGAATTGTTTGAATGAAGCTTTGGGACTTGCTCTGCCAGGGAATGGAACAATTGTAGCAACTCACCTGAACCGTCTTAAGCTATTTGAAAAAGCTTCCAGCCTGATTGTGGAAATTACAAAGCAATACTATGAACAGGGTGACGTATCTATACTTCCCCGATCTATTGCTACAAGACCAGCCTTCCTGAATGCAATGTCGCTGGATATTGCCATGGGTGGTTCCACAAATACCGTTCTTCATCTTTTGGCTATTGCTCATGAAGCTGGAGTACAATTTGATATGAAAGACATTGATGAGCTTTCAAAAAAAATTCCCACTCTTTGTAAAGTATCCCCAAGTTCAGAATATCATGTTCAGGATGTTAACCGGGCAGGAGGAATCATTTCTATCCTCGGTGAGTTAAACCGGGCAGGATTGATAGATCCAACAGTGAAAAGAGTGGGTTTTCCTGATCTTAAAACCGCAATTAAAAACTTTGATATTAAAAGTGCCGATATTAATAATGAAACCCTGAATATCTTTGGATCTGCACCGGGTTTTTTCAAAAACCTGAAATTGGCATCCCAGGATAATACATACAAAAATCTGGACACAGACCGGCAAAATGGCTGTATCAGAAACATCGAATATGCCTATAGTAAAGATGGAGGACTTGCAGTTTTATATGGGAATATAGCCCAAAATGGATGTATTGTTAAAACTGCCGGAGTTGACACTTCACTGTTTATTTTTAAAGGGAAAGCCCGGATATATGAATCCCAGGATAGTGCAATGAATGGGATACTCAGAGGGGAAGTACTTGAAGGGGAAGTTGTAGTAATAAGATACGAAGGGCCAAAGGGAGGTCCGGGTATGCAGGAAATGCTGTATCCTACATCCTATATCAAAGCAAAAGGATTGGATAAAAAGTGTGCTTTGATTACAGATGGAAGATTCTCAGGGGGTACTTCCGGCCTCTCCATTGGTCATATATCTCCGGAAGCAGCCGCAGGTGGCGGACTTGCACTTATTCAGGATGGAGATATCATTGAAATAAACTTACATGAAAGAAAAATTAATGTATTGTTGAGCTCTGAAGAACTTCTTAGCAGAAATGAAGAAGAAATGGCAAAAGGCAATCGTGCCTTCACTGCACACAACAGGAAAAGATGTATTTCCAAAGCCTTGCAGGTCTACGCTCAACATGTTAGCTCTGCTGATAAAGGAGCAATAAGGGAGGTGTAAATTATCAGCACAAATATTTTAATTGAATATCTATAAATATTCTGCATACTTGAAATTGGATAAACATGCAAAATCATCAAATCAAAAAATTATGAAATCAGATAGCTCTAAAAAACTTAATAAAAAAAGCCCATCAAAAAAAATGAATGGAGCCAGGGCATTTATACATTCCCTTCTGGCTGAAGGTGTAGAAACAATATTTGGCTACCCCGGTGGAGCAATTATGCCCATTTATGATGAATTGATGAATTTTGAAGATCAGATAAATCATGTTCTTGTAAGACACGAACAGGGTGGTGCACATGCCGCACAGGCATACTCAATGGTTACAGGAAAAACCAGTGTTTGCCTTGCAACTTCAGGACCGGGTGCTACCAACCTTGTCACAGGAATTGCCAATGCAAATCTTGATTCAGTACCTGTAGTGTTTATTACAGCACAAGTATTCTCTCAGTTAATAGGTACCGATGCATTTCAGGAAACCGATATCATTGGTATCTCAATGCCCGTAACAAAGTGGAACTACCAGGTAAAAACAGCCGAAGAAATACCTGAAATCATTGCAAAAGCATTTTATATCGCCTCCACCGGCAGGCCCGGACCAGTACTCATAGATATCACAAAAGATGCACAGTTACAATCAGTGGATTTTAAATATGAAAAATGCACCAATATCAGAAGTTATAATCCACTTGCTTCATTGAATCAATCCGATCTGGAATCTGCTGCCATCCTGATTAATAATTCCAGGAAGCCACTAATTCTTGCCGGACATGGTGTCCTGCTTTCAAGATCAGAAAATGAACTCCTAAACTTTGCAGAAAAAGCCGGAATCCCTGTGGCCGCAACCATGCTTGGACTTTCTTCATTTCCATCGAATAATCCTCTTTTTGTAGGATTACTTGGAATGCATGGGAATTACGCACCAAATGTAAAAACCAATGAAGCCGACCTGATCATTGCAATTGGCATGCGTTTCGACGACCGTGTCACCGGAGATTTAAAAAGATATGCAAAACAGGCAAGTATCATTCATATTGAAATTGATAATGCCGAAATCAATAAAAATGTCGAAGTAGATGTTGAAATACACGGAGACGCAAAAGATGCATTACAGTCATTGATGCCTATAGTTGAAAGGAAGTCGCACAAAAACTGGCTCTCAGAATTTAAGTCTTGTATGAAAACAGAATATGAAGAAGTGATTATGGGAGAATGTTTTCCGAAAAATGGAAAAATCAAAATGGGTGAAGTGATACGGCAGATTTCTGAAAAAACAAAAGGGGAAGCCATTGTTGTAACCGATGTGGGTCAACACCAGATGGCAAGTGCCAGGTATTATAAGTTCAATAAACCTAATTCCCTGGTAACATCCGGAGGAATGGGCACAATGGGCTTTGGACTACCGGCAGCTATAGGAGCTCAAATTGGAAAACCTGATTCCCTTGTGATCTCTTTTAGTGGAGATGGCGGATTCCAGATGACAATACAGGAACTGGGAACTATAATGCAATATAAATTACCTGTGAAAATGCTTATCCTGAATAATAATTTCCTGGGAATGGTAAGACAATGGCAGGATATGTTTTTTGATAAAAGATATGCCTCAACAGAAATGACTAATCCTGATTATATTAAAATTGCAGAAGGATATAGCATAAATGCAAAGAGTGTGATTGACAGAAAAGATCTTGAACAATCCCTAAATACTATGCTGGAATCAGAAGGACCTTACCTGCTTGAAGTCATGGTTGAAAAGGAAGGAAATATATTTCCAATGATTGAACCAGGAGATTCTGTTTCAGAAATAAAACTTAAACTTGAGAGATAACCCGGAATTTCTAACCGAAAATAAAAACAAAATGGAAACAGAATTTACACTATCAATATTTTCCGAACACAGCATTGGGTTGCTTAATCAGGTAACTATCATTTTTACCAGGAGACAAATCAATATTGAAAG
>DAOWNN010000315.1 GCA_030642585.1 Bacteroidota bacterium
TAAATGTTCCGGTATCACCAGAAAACTCATTATCTTCTGGATTGTCATCTTTAGAACAAGAACAAGTAAAAATTAATACGAACAAGAAAAATAGATTTAGTTTTTTCATAGTTGATGGTTTTTACCAAAGATACAAAACTCCGGGGTCATAGAAAAAGTATCTCCAGGCAATTGCCTCTGCAGTCAGTCTTTCCAAACTTTTATATATTTGTTCTCCTGGCAGTATTGAATTATACTTTTAAAAGTAACAAACAGCTATGAAAAGGCTTATATTATTTCTAATTGTTTCTAATCTGCTTTTTGTATCCTGCTCAATTAATAAGGAAACAAAGCTAATTGAACTTAAAACCAAATCATTTCAAATCTCTATTGATGAAAAAGGTTATATCAGCAAACTTATTGATGTAGAAACAGGTACAAACTATCTTTCAAATGATACTATTGCCCCTATAATGTCTGTTAGCAGGAATGATGAGATAGTATATCCTCAATCTGCTGAATTAAAAGAAAACACATTGATCTTAAAATATGGCGAAGGTGTAGAAGCCACAATTAAGTTTGAGCAAAAGGAATCTCATATCAGCTTTGAATTACTTTCATTATCAAATAGCGAAAACATTAATCTAATTATCTGGGGCCCCTACCCTAGCACAATAAAAAAAGTCATTGGTGAAACTGTTGGAGTTGTTCAAGGTGAAGAGTTTGCCATAGGAATTCAGGCATTAAATCCCAAAACCCTGGGAGGCTACCCCTGGAATGAAAATGACTGTATGCCGCAGATTGACATTTTTGAGCAAGATGATTATTCAGATATGAAAGAAGAAGGGAAAAGACATGTTTTATACAGGGTAGAGGCAGCCAAACCTACCGGTTTTGGTAGCACTCTTCAGGCATACTGCAGAAACAGGCTTAATGACAGGATAATTGAAAACTGGGGACATGAAAAATACCTTGCTCCCGCATTTGAGGATGGTGGGTATATCGGATCTAAAATTGCTTTATTCGGCTGTCCGGTTAAGAATGCCCTGGAAACCATTGGAAAAATTGAGATAGCTGAAGGACTTCCACATCCGATGATAGATAATAAATGGGGGAAAATTGCTCCATCAGCTTCATCGGCATATTTGATAATGGGATTTGGAGAAAATGATGTGGATAGGGTAATTGCAGTTACTAAAAAAGCCGGCTTAAAATATTTGGATCACCCGGGACCCTTTGAGAGTTGGGGCCATTTTAAATTAAATAAAAAGCAATTTCCAAAGGGTATTGAAAGCATGAAGAATTGTGTTGAGATAGCTGAAAAACAGGGCATTATTCTTGGGGTGCATACTTTATCAAATTTCATTACAACAAACGATGAGTATGTTACACCTGTTCCTGATAAGCGGTTAGCAAAAGTGGGATCCAGTACTATTACTGAAGAAATAAATAAAAGCCAGACAGAAATATCAGTTGAATCGCCGGATTTTTTCAATCAATATAAAAACAGTCATTTAAATACAGTGATGATTGGTAATGAGCTTATCAGGTATGGAGTTGTTTCTGAAAATGAACCGTGGAAACTATTGGATTGCCAGCGTGGTGCTTTTTACACTAAAGCATCAATGCATCAAAACGGAAGTGAGATTAGTAAGCTCGCTGATCATGCTTATAAGGTATTTCTGACAAATAATGAACTTAGCAAAGAAATGGCTGAGAATATTGCTGAACTCTTTAATAAAACCGGGCTGCGACAAATATCATTTGACGGACTTGAAGGCAACAGGTCAACCGGAATGGGAAATTATGGAGAAACACTATTTGTAAAAGCATGGTATGATAAACTTAATGAGAAAATTAAAAGCCATTATATTGCTGATGCCAGTCGTACAACTCACTATTTCTGGCATATTTATACCCGTATGAATTGGGGAGAACCCTGGTATGCAGGATTCAGGGAAAGTCAAATAGAATACAGATTAAAAAACCAGAAATACTTTAAAAGAAACCTGATGCCTGCAATGTTGGGCTGGTTCTTAATGACATCAGAAACGAGTATTGAAGATATTGAATGGCTATTAGCAAGATCGGCTGCATTTGATGCAGGATTTGCATTTGTATGCAATTACGAAGCAATTGAAAAGAACGGAAACTCTGATAGAATAATGCACTTAATCGGAGAATGGGAAAAAGTGAGAATAGCCGGTTTGTTCACAGAAGAGCAAAAACAAAGAATGGAAGATATAAATAATGAATTCTCACTGGAAAAGCTTAATGATAAAGAATGGAACTTTTTCCAGGTCTTTTCCGGCAAATTCAAACATGAGAAAAAGCTAAGACAACCTGGGGAACCCCTTTATTCCACTTTTAAGTTCGAACATATAGGAAATGAAAAAACAATAAATTTTATTCTTACTGCTATTGACAGTGATGTTTCTGAAATAACAATGGAAATTGATAATTATAAAAAGATTGTATTAGCTACAACAATACATGCAGGAGAGTTAATTAAATATACGGGCGGAAAAAAAGCTTATGTATACGACAAAAACTGGCAATTAATAAATAAATTTGAGGTTGACCCTTCTGCATTTCAGGTATCAAACGGAGAACACTCAATTACATTTGATTGCGAATTTAATAAAACCGGCACAGAGCCTATGGTAAAACTGGAAATCAGAACATTTGGAACTGCAGAGAACATATTTTTCAAATAAAAGACTTGAATTTTGAACAAGCCAAAAGGAAACACTTTTTTTTACGATCACTACCTTGAAACCCAGGGTCTGTTATTTCAGTATGCTCAAA
>DAOWNN010000192.1 GCA_030642585.1 Bacteroidota bacterium
AGAGGTTCATCTGAATGATTCAATTAGGAATGCTATTCCTTTGAATTATGAAGAAAATGGACCATTTATTAATTTTAGTGCTTCAATAGAAGAAAACGAGCCGCATCCTCCCCTGGAGGATTGCAATACACAAACAGACTGGTGCGATGAATTCGGAACCGGAGAGGATGTCCTGGGAAATTCTGTCTGGTTTACTTTCCAGGCACCTGCTTCAGGAACAGTCTCTATCGACTCCCGGGGATTTGACAACCAGATTGCTCTTTACGATGCACTTAGTTTCGAAAATATCCTTTCCGGAAATTACTCTATACTTGCAGCAAATGATGATTATTATGGCTCTGAGGAAAATTTTGCGGCTTCTATCCGAAATGTAGGAAATCTTGTGGAAGGAAAAACATACTGGGTTCAGCTAGATGGTAGTGGCGGAAATTCAGAAGGCTCTTTTTATCTTACCCTTAATGACTTTGCCTTAGCTAAGCCCAGTCTTTTTAATACAAAGAAGACTTTTGGATTTAAAGTTTTTCCAAATCCCAATCCCGGGAGTTTTACAATACAAATTGATTCCAAACTGGAAGAGGACACAATGCTTGAAGTATTTAACCTCAATGGACAATTGTTACATTCTAATGCTTTCACTCTTCAACGAGGAAAGCAAAATTTACCTGTACATTTGGGCAAGATATCATCTGGAATTTACCTTGTAAGAATAACCACCTCTGGCCAGACCAGTATCCAAAAAGTCATTATTGAGTAATTTTCATCTCACTTTTTGATATTTTTATAGGATAAATGCAGCGATCCTAAAATCAATGCGTCATTTAGTTGAACAATGAACAATAAAGAACAGGGTTTTATTAATCTGAACCAGGAGATTATTGACGGTTGTGTTGCTGGAGATCAGAAGGCTCAATTTCAATTATACAAACAGTATTACCTGAGTATGTATAATACAAGCCTGAGGATAGTCAGAAACGATGCTGAAGCTGAAGATATAATGCAAGACTCCTTTCTGTCAGTATTTGAAAAAATTCAAACCTACGAAGGAAAAGTGAGTTTTGGAGCATGGATGAAGCGAATAGTAGTCAATAAATCATTAGATGCCCTTAGGAAAAGAAAAGTTGAGTTTGTTGAATTACGAAACCATGACTTAGAACCAGAAGAACCAATTGATGAAAATGAAAGAAAATATCAAATCGAAGAAATCAGGAGCTCTATGGAGCTTCTCCCAGATGGTTATCGCCTGGTACTTTCCTTATATTTGTTTGAAGGGTATGATCACCAGGAAATTGCAGGCATTTTAGGGATAAATGATTCAACTTCAAGATCCCAATATACCAGGGCTAAGTTAAAATTGCTAGAGCTTTTAAAAAAATGAACAAACTAGAAAAATACATTAGAGATAATCATCAATCCTTCCAGGTTGAGCCAAATGAAGGGCACTTTGACCGCTTTAAAGCCAAAATGGATAAGCAGGCTTCTGCAGGAAGGAAAATAAAACTATTCCCTCAAGTTCTGAAAGTAGCTTCCATAGTTGTTCTCATTGTTATTTCTTCCCTGTGGACTTATGAGAAATTAAGCACTAAGAATATATCTGATGGGATTTCATTAAGCGATATTTCACCAGAATATATGGAAGTTGAACAGTTTTATGCACAAAAGGTAAATCTGACCTACAAACAGATGAACCGAACAAATTTATTTACAGACGAGAAACAGAAGATTATTGTAATGCATGAGCTTGCAGAAATGGACTCAATATATAATAATCTGAAAAAAGATCTGAAAACAAATCCAGATGATGAGCGTGTTATTAGTGCCATGATCGAGCATTACCAGCTCAAACTTGAAATTATGAACAATATATTAGGACAATTATATGAAATAAATCAAACCTATAAACAGACAGACCATGAAAACACTGAAATCTAATTTTTTACTCAGCTTATTGCTTATTGCAGTTGTATCCCTTACTGCAAATGCATCTGAGGTATCCAAGAAATTGAATCATGAGTTTAAAATCGATGACAACTCATCTCTTACAATCCAGAACAAGTATGGAAAGGTTGATGTCCAAAACTGGAATGAAAAGAAAGTTGTAATCGATGTAGAAATTGTGATTGAACATCCAGATAAGGAAAAGGCTGAAAAATTGCTCGAATACCTGGATGTAAACTTTTCCACTTCGGGAAATGAATGTAAGGCCATCACAAAAATTGATGAAAAGTTTAACAGGCTTAAGGGAAATAACTGGGGTAATGGAAAGAATTTCCATATTAATTACACAGTGAAGATGCCCAAAAATATGGATATGGATCTCTATAATAAGTATGGAGATGTATATATCGATGAATTAACGGGCTATTCAAAAATTTATGTGAAATATGGGAATCTACAGGCAAATAAGATAATAAGAAATGAAACAAAGCCACTTTCCTCTATTATCCTGGGATATGGAAAAGGAAATATCACTGAAGTTGGATGGATGAAAATAGAGATTAAATATTCGAAACTGAAAATTGAAAAGAGTCGTGCTCTTGTTGTACAAAGCAAATATTCCAAACTCTATATTGATGAAAGCAGCTCTATTGTTTCAGAGTCGAAATATGACTCTTATGAAATTGGGACAATTGACAATTTTGTGATCGAAGGAGCATATTCAGGATATAAAATCGGGTATCTGGGCAAGAAATTATCCCTGGATACAAAATACACTGGAACAACCGTTGAAAAGATCCCTGCAAGTTTTGAGCTTATTAAAATATCAAACAGCTATGGTGGGATAAAACTGGGTATTGAAAGTGATGCATCTTACCATCTTAAGGGAGAAGCAAGGTATGCAAAAATCTCTTTCCCCTCCAGCAACAATATGAGCCGGATTGAAAAATCGAATTCCGCAACATATGATGGAATTGTTGGAAGTTCCTCAAATCCAAAGGCAACAGTTACTATTACAACAAGTTATGGTGGAGTGAAATTGAATTTCTGATCGAAACATTGAATCTACATAATTTGAGTGCCAGGCAGTTTTAAAATGCCTGGCACTTTTTTTTCATTACTTTTAGAAAATTGAACTGAAACGATTTAGTATCTTTATCCTATCAATTTTCAGGCCATTTAAAATGAAAAAAAATCAGCTATTCCCGGCATTATTAACATTAGTTTTTTTTAGCTCGATAAACTTGTATTCTCAGGTGCATACTGAACTACCTGATTCGGGATATAAAAGAAATGTAATCAAATGGAATATAACACCATTTTTACTGTTTAGCAAGAAAAATATTAACCTGTCTTATGAAAGGGTTTTATCCCCATACCGCTCCTTTTCTGTAAATGCCGGTTATTTCGAACTCCCTATAATGGCCCTTATGGATAGCTTTATTATTGATAAAGTTACCAGGAAAAAAGGTTTTAATATATCAGGTGATTATCGTTTTTATTTTAAAAACCGTAACAAAAGAATGGCTCCTGATGGATTGTATTGGGGGATATATAGTTCTTTTTACCACACACAAATCGGAATGGATATAACCGTACTTGATAACCCGGATATTCAGGGAGGCTTATCATTTGAAGGAAGAATCAATGCTCTTAATCTCGGAGTTGAATTGGGTTATCAGTTTGTAATAAAAGATAGGCTTACCCTGGATTTAATATTTGTCGGCCCTTCTGCATCAATGTATAACCGGGAATTAACACTTGATGGAGAAATCTCTTCAGAGGAATATGAAGAATATTTACAGGCAATTCATGATATCCTTGTTGGTATATTCCCCGGATTTGACCAATTAGCCGGAGATGGCTTTTTAAATGTAAGTGGAGCTAACTTAAGTTTCGGCTATGGATTCAGGTATCTGTTCCAGATTGGATACAGGTTCTAAAGCTCTGGGGTTAAGCTGAATAATAATAGATCAATTTAGAATTGTTTATAAGCGACTCGGAGAGTCGCTCTACAGACAATACACTTTTTATTAAGTAAGTTTAGTTCACAGAACTGGCCCCGTTAAATAAAAACTTCCATCTTTCCAACATTCCTTTCACCTAAATCAGCTTCCTGGAATTGTTTCATCATCGCGTTTTATTGGGGCTATTGCAAAGCCTGTAAAGCCATACAACAAGGCGAATAAAAATCCTGTATAACACATTACAGCCCAGGGAACGTAAGAAAGGGTATCAACACCTAGCGTTCCGGCAATAAAAACTCCGGCAATACTCCAGGGAATTAAGGGTACTATCACTGTGCCACTATCTTCAGTTGTCCGGGATAAGTTCTTTGCTGCCATATTAAATTTTTTATACGCCGGAGCAAATAACTCGCCCGGGATTAATATAGACAAGAATGAACTTCCTGTCATGAATGCAGTGGCAATGGAAGCAAGTACAGATGAAGCAACAATTTTACCTGCTGTATTAGCAACTCTTAACAATCGTTCAAGAATCACATCTAACATTCCTGTGCTTTGAATAATTCCTCCAAAAGCAAATGCACAAAATGCAATCAGGGTAACATGCATCATATCAACCATTCCTCCCCTTGTAAACAAAGTATCTACCAGTGGTTCGCCACTTTGAAATGTATAACCAGTAACCATTGAACCAATAGAGGTCTTTAGATCTAAACCCTGGATCAGGATAGCAAGAACAGCAGCGAAGACTGATGAAAGAAGCATATTGGGAATGACCGGTTTCTTTAGTATTGCAGATCCAAGTGTAACAATGGGAGGAATGATCAAAACCCAGTGAAAAGTAAAATTATCACGAATAGTCTGCATGATAAGATCAGTTTTTTCAAGAGAAGCACTTCCTGCTCCATGTGATGACAAGCCAAGTATTAAGTATACTACCATTCCAATCAGCCAGGCAGGTGTAGTTGTCCAAAGCATATGCTTAATATGGTCAAACAAGTTACTGCGGGTAGCAATAGGCGCCAGGTTTGTAGTATCTGAAAAAGGGGATAACTTATCTCCAAAATAAGCTCCGGCAACAATTGCTCCAGCTGCCTGGCCCAGAGGAATATTAAGCCCATGGGCAATTCCAATAAAAGCAACCCCCACCGTTCCAATAGTTCCATAGGATGTACCTGTAACCAATGAAATAAGGGAGCATACAAGTGAGGCTGTTACAAGAAAATACTGTGGTGAAATTATTTTCAAACCATAATAAACCAGCATTGGAATAGTCCCGGCGGCAATCCACGAACCAATTAATGCTCCAACAACTATAACAATAAGCATTGCAGGCATGCCTTTCATCATGCTCTTGATAATCCCGTTTTCTATCTCTTTATATGAA
>DAOWNN010000068.1 GCA_030642585.1 Bacteroidota bacterium
ATTTTCCAGGAAAACCAGAGTAAATAAACTTAAGCGATGACTGTATTATAGCTACATCGAATAGTGGACTTACCCGGGGCTATTAATATTCAAGCCCTACAGGCTTGTTATAGTATTTTTGATCTTTAGCACCAAGGGTGCGAAATATACTAGCCAGGGGCATCGCCCCTGGTACTAAACAAACCATCAAACAGGTCCGTAGCATCTGGTTTAATAGCGGGATAATGTTTCCCGGACCGCATGAAACAGGGCTACTTAATTACTTTTTAGTTTTGGCGAGACACCCAAAAAGCAATACTATTTTGCATTAAAAGGCAGATTATGTGTCAGTTAAGGCTATTGCATTGAGGTTTGCTCGGAAAACAGGAAGGGGGGTGGCTGTAAAAAGCTACCTTTTTTGATTCTATAAAACTTTTTTGAACAAGAAATAATTCAGATTCATCTTTTCAACCCCTTGGTTGTGTATAGGTGATAGCTTAACCCACTCTTTAACATCTTGCTCAATACTGCCCCATTTAGGGTTTCTAACAGGGTCATTAATATTAGTATGTTGATCAGTAGCATTACTTATGAAGAGGTAGCCATTATCAGATAAGTTCTTAATGGACTTTTGAATATGCTTTTTGGCTTCCTTCTTTGATTTTAAACAATGAAGAAACTCCTTGAGAATAATTACATCATATAATTTATCTGTATTTTCCAGAAAGTCATAAGCTTTCATTTTTGTGAAGAACATCACCCCTCGTTTAAGTGGTTTTCTTGGGGATACCCTTTCAGGGGTGGTGTATCTTTCGTATAAATCTCCCGGTTCCAAAAGTTCATAATGACGAGTGGGGCCCTCTTCATAGGAGTCTATTGCATCAATCCTACAATAATCAAAATCAAATATATGGTAAAAGTCAAACAGGAATTCACAATCACCACACCCTAAATCAAGCACCCTTAAAGGTTGGCCTTGTTCAAATTTCATCCAATTGAAGATATCCTTACAATATTCATCCAATTCCATAGAGCCTAACTTTAGGAAATCATTTAATCAGTCGCAACCTTAATGTAGGTATAATCATCAAACTGATTCAAACTTCTATAACCATATTCATCTTTAATTACACGCTTTGGAGATGCATTTATAGTAATCCAATCAGCTGAGCCATTAATATAGACAATTTCAACCAACCCATTTAAATAAATTAGTTTATCACATGGGCAAGGAGTACCTGAAGGATTTACAGATTCAGTTCTAACAGGCTTACCCAATATTTTCTGGACTTCAGTTTTTGACTTTCCCATAAGATGTGAGAGCCTAACACTATACTTATATACACTTAATCCCCTCTGCTTTTTAAAAGCTGATAAATACCAAACAGAACCAAGAGTATCTTTAAATTGTTGAGGTGAAATTTCAGCTTCGATACTATATATTAATTGCTTAAATGCAAACTTTTCATAATTAGTACCCTTGAAATTTCTCATAGCTTCTGCTCTTTCTTGAGCAGTCCATAAACTGATTATTTCAGGCTGTGAGGGTTCTTCTTGTATCTTCTTAACTACTGCGACTGCCATAATTAATACAATGAATGCAATTACCCAATAGATTGTTTTATTCTTCATAGTTGTAAGTTTACCCAAACTTATGAAAATCATTTCATCTTGAGAATGTTCTAGAACATTTAAATTGAATACCGATATTTGTTTTTGGGGATTTGATTAATTTGAATTTACTTATGAACTCCATTATTTATTTGTCCATTGATTTCAAATACTGTTAGTGAAGGCTTCGGCGATCAAAGAAATGTCTGGGTCTTTGACCTAAAGGACGGGGTTATTGATTATCTGTATGTTAGCAGGAAACCACGGTTTTCCTTACATTGAACTCAACTTAATTAAACTCCTTTAATTTGATGGCCAGTGAAAAATGATTTGAGGCTCCGGACAGGTGGTAGGTGGCACGTGCATAAGATAGTTGAAACTTTTGCAGGTTTAAACCAAATCCCCATGAAAACCCAACAGTAGAGACTTTTGTAGGGATCTGAAGTTCCTGGCGTCTTTGGTAATTATATCCAAACCTGATTGTAAAAACATCTATTGGATTAAATTCAAGACCCAGCAGGAAATGTCTCATCATGTTGTCTCCAAATTCCTCAATACCATTTTTTGCTTGTTCTGAATCATAGATTGCGTTTTGATTGTCTGCGGTTTCTTCAGTTTCCTGTGGTGAAATTTTATAGCGTTCAAGATGCTGGGCCGTAAAAATAAACCGGAATGGGGCATGCTTTAATTTTTGTGAGGCTCCAAAAAGTATTTCAAATGGCAGGGGTTCATGTTTTCCCTGATTATAGGCTTTTAATTGAAATCCTATATTTCTTAATACCAATCCTGTGGAAAAATTCCCTTCACGTGAAGTGTAATTTATTCCTAAATCCAATGCAAGGCCAAAAGAAGTGTAACTTTCCAGACTTGATAAAATAGGTTTTAAGTTTACTCCCACTCTAAAGAGACTGTCAATACTTCTGGAGTAAATTAGATTTAATGAATATTCAGCTGCCGAAAAACTCCCTGTAATAGCTCCGGTTTCATCTGCTGCTATAAAATTCCCATAGTTGATGTAATGAATTCCGGCAGCGAAACTTCCAATTTGACTGTAATTCCTGGAATAGCTGAAATAACCATATTGGATATCAGAAAAATAATTTACATAGTTAAAAACCATCATCTGATCCATTTCTGGAGTTAATAATGAAGGGTTGTGGAATGAAAGGTTGAGGTCAGCGTCAGAGATAGATATCACTTTACCTCCCAGTGACGCCACTCTGGCAGAATTCGTGAGGTTTAAAAAGTCATAAGTATATCTTCCTCCAACCTGGCAATGTGCAGGTTTGAAGCAGAATATCAGAATAAGAGATATCAGGTAAATTGTCCTTAACATAAGGATTTCTTCCGGGTGTAAAAATTTTCCAATTAATATATCAAGTAAAACGTTTACTTCTCCAATGTAGTGTATTTTCCATGCTTAAATTCTAATACAGCTTTTTTCAAAGAATCTATATTTACCAGACACGGGTGATTATTTATAAAAAAATGTAATGCTTTTTGAAAGTTTTGTTTCAACTCTTTAACTTTGCAAGAAATGATATTGCCCGAAACACATGGCCATTCCTGATTCAAAAATAAAATCTCCATCAAGAATTAGTGTTTTCATAAATCCGATTGCCGGAAGGAGATCGTCAATACCAATTCAAGGAAAGCTTGATGAGATATTTAATAGCCTTGGCATTGAATCCTCTTATTATTTTACTGAACCAGATAAGGGAGTTGGAGATATTATTGAGTCAGAGCTCAATATGGGAGTTAAGGATTTTATTGTGGTAGGTGGGGATGGTACTGTTAATATGGTAGCCATGCATCTTCTGGGAAACAAAGCAAATTTAGGAATAGTTCCGGTAGGTTCTGGAAATGGTCTGGCCCGGCACCTGAAAATTCCATTACAAGTATCAAAGCTTCCCGACTTTATCCGTTCGCATAAGATTTTGAAGATGGATTATGGCCTGATTGGAGATTTGCCTTTTTTTTGTACGGCGGGTTTGGGCTTTGATGCAAAAGTTGCATTTTCTTTTTCAGAACAAAAGAATAGAGGCTTATCGAATTATCTGAAAGTCATTTTGAAGGACTTTGCAGATTATAAATCTGAAACTTTAAAGATTGATTTTCATGGTAAATCTATTTCTTCACCATTTTTTATGACCACTTTTGCCAATTCAGCACAATTTGGTAATAACGCATATATTTCTCCGGGGGCAAGTGTTCATGATGGTCTTCTAGACATGTGCCTTGTTTCACCCTTTCCCAAAATAAAGGCAACTCTGATGGGGCAACTCCTTATGTCAGGCAGTATTGAATCCTCAAGGCACTATGAAATGTTCAGAATCAAGGAGGCAGTAATTACCCGTGATCAACCAGGCATGATCCATATTGATGGAGATCCTTTAGTGATGCCGAAAAAACTAGTTGTTAAGGTGATTCCTTCCGGCTTAAATGTGTGGGTTCCGGATGAATATTTTTCCTGAAAACCCGGTCATTGACTCCGTCAACTCTCCGGTTTTATTTTTACAGGCATAACAATATACTAATATGGATTTGCTCTGGGGCTGTCTCAAAAGGAACTATCCGTGTCATTCTGAACTTGTTTCAGAACCTTAAGCTACTGACTGTCAATAGATCCTGAAACAGGTTCAGGATGACAAGCATCCACAAACTAGCTTTTGAGACAACCCCCTCGCGAATGCCTATGAGGAATCACCAAATCAAAAAAACCGATCATTGACTCCGTCAATTTCCCGGTTTCCTTACAGAAATAGCATTTATCTAAATATGGATTTGCTCACTGCTGGCGCAGCTCGCGAATGCCTGAAAGGGGAACTTCAAACATAAAAGGCTGTTGCCTTCAGCAATTTGGTCTTTATTTCTCGTGACCTTACAAAAGCAAGCTTTTGACGGTCTCCAAAAAATAAAGACCACCACAAAGTGGCAGCCTTTTATGTTTGGGTGGAAGACCGGATTTGAACCGGCGACCCCTGGAACCACAATCCAGTGCTCTAACCTACTGAGCTACATCCACCATTTGGGACGGCAAATTTAATGATAATTTATGTTTTGACAAGAGAAAATCAATATGTATTTTTAGCGTAGAGATAAGAATCAGTATCTTTGCCCGTTAATTAATAAAAATCCCGGATAGTAACTTATTAAACCTGTCCTATTGAATTTTAAGAAAGTATTTAGCAATGTTGGAAGCCTGCAAATCTATCAATTATTAAGGTTTACTACCTTTTTAATTATCAGCATTGCAATGACAAAAAGCCATGTATCAAGGAGAGATATTGGCCTTTTTGAAGCATTCATGTTTATTGCCGGTCTGGTTACTTTTTTTTGGGTGACCGGGTTGATACAATCTTTTCTTACCCTGGCAAATAATAACAAGGCTTTCGATAATCAAAATCGATCCCTGGATAAAAAATCCCCCGAGATCTTTAATGCGTTTTTTCTTCTTTCTTTTTTTAGCCTTCTTCTGTTTATAGTAGGAATGAGTTTGCGAAAATATATTGGGGTCTATGATATCCACGGCAATGTTCCATATATCAACCTTCTGTTGTTCTATATCTTGTTGAGCAACCCTTCTGTGCTGATAGAATATATTTACCTGGTTAAAAATAAGTCCAATTCTATACTGGCGTACGGATTTCTTACCTATGGTATTCAATTAGTCCTGGTTGTATTCCCAATAGTTATGGGTTATGATATTGTATGGGCTTTGTATGGTTTGGTTGGCATTTCATCGTTGAGATTTATCTGGGTTTTGATTGTTCTTTTTAAATATGCTGAATTTAAGTTTTCCTGGGTGTTTATTAAAGAGCATCTCTCGGTTGGGATTCCTTTGATAATAAGCTCACTTTTGGCAGGATCGGCTCAATATATTGATGGCGTGGTTGTAACCCGGGCTTTGGATGTTGAGCATTTTGCAATTTTCCGATATGGCGCAAAGGAGTTCCCTTTGGTCTTGATTCTTGCAGTAGGCCTTTCCAATGCAATGATATCAGAAATTGGGAAACCGGGAAATTTAAAAGCTTCTTTAGATAAAATACGGCACCATTCAAGGAGACTGATGCATTTTCTCTATCCTGTTACAATGCTTACTATGTTTTTGGCTCGCTGGATGTATCCTGTAGTTTTTAATAAAGAGTTCATTAGAAGTGCTGATGTTTTTATGGTTTATCTCATGATTATTATTCCCAGGTTGGTTTTCCCTCATACCATTTTGATTGGCTTGAAGAAGACAAAGGTGCTCATGATTATCTCCCTTATAGAAATAATCATAAATGTGAGCCTCAGCATCTTTCTTGTGAAACATTATGGTACCGTTGGTGTGGCACTTGCAACGGCTATTGTATATGTTCTTGAAACTTCAGGTTTAGTTGGCTATAATTATTTTCGACTAAAAATAAGGCCAAAACTATATATTCCTTTGAAAACCTTTGCCTTTTATAGCTTTTTGTTGACTGTAGAATTTATTTTGATAGACCACAGGCTAATTAATGTTTACGATCTTATCGATTTAATTAAGGGAATTAATTGATTTAGATTTGTTATTTAACTATTGTTTATTCGTTTTGCCGTATATATTTTTGTTCTGACAGTCTGAAAAAGAAGTTAGCTTTGAATCAAAACACTTGCTATAGTTAGACTTTATTTTGAAATTTTGTGGCTTCCTGCAAAGATTGCCAATCACAATTAATACATTTAAGTTATGGGATCACTAGAGAAATATTTTGATGATTTTAGGAGAAATATTATTGGTGTAGATGAGACCTATGAGACTCCGTATGGGACAAAAAAAATAATTTATAACGACTGGATTGCAGGTGGCAGACTTTATGGGCCTATTGAAAAAAAAATGATTGAGGATTTTGGCCCCTTTGTTGCAAATACCCATACAGAAACAAGTGAAACAGGTACCAGAATGACCTATGCCTATCACGAAGCCAGGGAAATTATTAAAAAACATGTTCACGCAGGTCCGGATGATGTTCTGATTTATGGAGGATTTGGGATGACCGGAGTGATAAATAAATTACAAAGAATATTAGGCTTGAAGGTAAATCCGGATCTTTTTGATAAAACATGTCTGAAAGAAGTCGACAAACCAATTGTATTTGTAAGCCATATGGAGCATCATTCCAATCATACATCATGGTATGAAACCATTGCTGATGTAGTAATCTTGAAACCCGGGAAGGATATGCAGGTTAACCTGGATGAATTAAGAAAGCAGCTTAAGAAATATAAGAACCGGAAATTGAAAATTGGAGCATTTACATCGGGCTCTAATGTTACTGGTGTGATTACTCCTTACCATGAAATGGCCAGGATCATGCATGAAAATGATGGACTTTGTTTTATTGATTTTGCAGGCTCGGCTCCATACATGGATATCAATATGCACCCTGAAGATCCTTTAATGAAACTGGATGCTGTATATTATTCTCCACATAAATTTTTAGGAGGACCAGGATCTTCGGGTGTAATGATTTTTAATTCTAAACTTTATAGAAACATCACTCCCGATCATCCTGGTGGAGGAACAGTAGAATGGACTAACCGCTGGGGAGAGTATAAGTATATTGATAACATTGAATTAAGGGAAGATGGCGGAACCCCGGGGTTTCTTCAGGCAATTAGAGCAGCACTGGCAATTAAGCTGAAAGAGGAAATGGGAACACGGAATATGATGGAACGGGAAGAGCAACTTTTGGAAAAGGCATTCAAAGGACTTCATTCCTTGCCTGGAATAAACATTCTGGAAGATTCGGAGTACCCAAGAATTGGTGTTATTTCTTTTTATCATGATAATATTCATTTTAATCTTATTGTAAAACTCTTAAGTGACAGGTATGGGATACAGGTTCGTGGAGGCTGTGTTTGTGCTGGTACTTATGGGCACTATCTCCTTGGGGTTACTCAAGAACATTCTGATGCTATTGTGAAGAAAATTGAGGCCGGGGATCTTTCAGAAAAGCCTGGCTGGGTTAGGTGGAGCTTGCATCCGGTAACAAAAGACTCTGAAGTAGAGCTTTTTGTCGATGCCTTGAGGGAAATTATCCGGAATGCTTCGGAATGGAAAAATGAATATTTTTATGATAAAGGAACAAATGAATATTATCATAAGCAGGATAAGGGGTCGAAATTAAGAGAAGTAGAATCCTGGTTTAAGTTTCAATAATCGCCTTATGAATCTAATCGAAGTTAAAGACAAGAAATCCAGTAAGGAATTTCTTAAAGTTCCAAAGATACTATATTCCAAAAAAGAAGCCTGGGTATGCCCGCTTGACAAGGAAATTGAAGGAATTTTTAATCCTGTCAACAATAGGTCTTTTGAAAATGGAGAAGCAATTCGATGGATTTTAAAATCTAATGAAGGAGAACTTATTGGAAGAATTGCTGCTTTTTATAATCTTGCAAAACCTGACTCAAATAAACAAGCAACCGGGGGAATTGGGTTTTTTGAAATCATCGAAGATCTGGATGCAGCGTTTTATTTATTTGATACTGCAATAGATTGGCTTAAGGCCAAAGGGATGGAGGCCGTGGATGCTCCAATTAATTTCGGAGAAAATTATAATCATTGGGGCCTAATGGTTGAAGGATTTACTCATACCGGTTACGGAATGCCTTACCATAAACCTTACTATCAGCAATTCTTTGAAAAATACGGATTTAAAAATTATTATGAGCAGTACAGCTATCATAAAGATGTGGGTGCCGTAACTGTTTTTCCGGAAAGATTTGCTCGTATAGCCGACAGGCTTGAGCGAAAACCCGGATTTATATATAAACATTTGAGATTTAAGGATGCCGATAAGTTTGTAAATGACCTGGTTGAAGTTTATAATTCTGCATGGGCCGAATTTAAAAGCGATTTTACCCCTATTGATCCGGAAAATGTAAGAAAAGCATTTCTGGAGGCAAAATTCCTTTTGGATGAAGAATTAATATGGTTTGTTTATTTTGAGAATAAGCCCATTGCCTTTTTTGTTATTTTACCGGATATCAATCAAATATTTAAACATTTGAATGGAAAACTTAGTCTTTGGAATATTATAAAGATATACTGGTATAAGAAACGGAAAACCATGACAAGGGTGAGAGCAATAATTGCCGGAGTTCATCCGAAATTTCAGAATATGGGTGTTGAAACGGTATATTTTAAAAGGCTTTTTGAGGTGTTCAGAAAAAAGACCTATTACAAAGAGTTAGAACTTTCCTGGGTAGGCGATTTTAATCCCAAAATGATATCCTTATACAAAGCCCTGGGTGCAACTCAAGCCAAAAAACATATTACATACAGGTATTTGTTTGATAGAGATTC
>DAOWNN010000183.1 GCA_030642585.1 Bacteroidota bacterium
AACAATGTTTAATAAAGCTAATATCCTCCCCTGGGGGAGGTGCCGAGTGAAACGAGGCGGAGGGGGTTCTTCGGACCGCAATGAACGCTCGTATTTTTATACACAATATAGTTTCATAACCTTAATACAAACCCAACATATCTATGATTGACTATTTGTGACAATATCTTTTAGATTAAGAAATGTGATTGCGATTTGCAAATTATTCATTTGGGTGTCTTTTTCGGAAAACAGGATAATATTGGTTAATTCATATCTCCAAAATCTCAGTACCTCCAGCACCTATATTTTTCATACTTTTATGAAAAATATATACTCATGAATTATATACTCAGGTTTTTGCTTTCACTTCTTATCGTCTTTATCTCATCCTGTTCACAGCCAAAAACTACTGACAGGCAAGAAAATCATGAAATTATGGTTCGCCATGCTATAGACTCCATTGGATTTGCCATACACGACTGGCAAATGGATAGCATAATTGTACGAATTAGAAATCTTCAGGCTGATTCACTCAAGGAGTTTTATAATCCCGGCGAAAAGCCCTGGAAAGCATGCATCGTTCCCCACGATGATTACTCATATGTTGGTTACCAGTATTTGAATATTCTGGCAGGAATTAAAGCTAAAACCATAATTTTGTTTGGGGTAGCTCATAAAGCCCGGAAATTTAATCTGGAAGATAAACTAATTTTTGACCGCTTTGATTATTGGCAGGGACCCTATGGAAAAACCAGGGTTTCCGGTTTAAGAGATAAGATAATGGATAAACTGGATGAATCTTTGTGCGAGGTTCATGACTCAATGCAGATAGTGGAACACAGCCTTGAAGCACTCCTGCCTTTTCTTCAGTATTTTAATCCAGAAGTCGAGATAGTACCCATTCTTGTCCCATACATGTCTTATGACAGAATGAAGGAAATTTCAGAATCCCTGGCAAACGGAATTTTTAACATTCTGGAAGAAAATGATTTGAAACTGGGAAGGGATGTTGCCATTGTTATTACCACAGATGCAGTGCATTATGGTGATGAAAGTTGGGGTGGAAAAAACTACGCCCCTTACGGAACTGATGACAAGGGAACATCAGATGCTGTGAATTATGAGCATGAAATTATTAGAAACTGTCTTGCAGGGGAATTATCCCTTACAAAAATTAAGAAATTCACAGAATATACAGTTCAGAAGGAAGATCACAGGGAGTACAAATGGACGTGGTGTGGCAGGTATTCGGTTCCACTCGGATTAATGACTTCTCTTTCTCTAACAAAACTCACCGGTGAGGTACCCCTTCAGGGAGAGTTCATTGGATATTCAAACAGTATTGATCATGCCCCGATTAAAGTTGATGACCTTGGAATGGGAACCACTGCTCCGGCCTACAACCGGCATTGGGTAGGCTATGCCTCTGTTGGGTATAAATAAGTGGCTCTTTACTATGTATGTTGCCTTGCCAGCCGGTAAGCCAGGTCAACCAATGAAAGATGTATGATGCCAGGTTTGTTGAAATCCCAATATTCAAATTATAAATCCCAAAAAAACCACAAATTTCACAAAACAAAATTTGAGTTTCGCTAAATTTGACTCTTCGACCTTTGGACATTTGACCTCTTAATCCCCTAGACATCTTTCAACAGAACATTCTTATTGGATTCTGACATTATATCTGAGAAATCATCCAGTATCTTCTTCAATTTCTGGTACTCCTTGCTTTCAATGGGTGCAATATGCTCACTTCCTGCTGCATCAAGTTTATCCACTATCATCACAACACTAATCTGATTAATGTCAAGTGCAGGCTGGAATGCCCGTTCCCTGGGATTTTCCGAGTTCAGTTCCGAAAAGATTCTGGCCTCAGTAAGTTCAAAAATAACTTCCCGAACAAGCCGAACCGGTATATTCAATTTATTAGAGATCTGAGAGGCCGTAGAAGCCTGCTGTCCTTCTGCAAAATCCTTAACAACATTGGTGGCAATCATCAAAGTCATCAATTTTTTTAATTTCTTGCTTATGCTCAAAGAGTCCAGTTCAAATTCGTACTGGTTAACATTTTGATTTGCAAAAGATATCTCCGCCCCCAGCAAAACAACTACCCAACTAATCTGCAACCAGATAAGAAACAATGGAAGTGCAGCAAAACTACCATAAATAGCGCTATACCTGCTAACACCTACCTGAAAATGGATATAACCCCACTGAAGGAGTTGAAATACTGTACCTGCTATCACACCTGCTATCAATGCCGATTTGAAATTTACCTTGGTATTTGGCATAACAACAACATACAGCAGGGTAAAAACAATCCAGATCAGAAAATAGGAAGAAAATTTCAAAACAAATTTCAAATTTTCCAGTATGGGATACATTTCGCTGAATTTATCCAATTGACTGGCAACAAAGATAGTAGAGCTGCTGGATAGAAGTATAAGTATAGGAGCAATAAGCATCATTGACAAATAGTCACTGAATTTTCTGAAAAAGGGTCGTGATTTTCTAATTTGCCAGATGCCATTAAAAGTACTTTCAATATTACCTAAAATTTGCATTATCGACCAAAGCAAAATTACTATCCCTATTCCGGTTAGAAATCCGCCCTTTACATTTTCAAGCAGTTTTTCTGCAAAATCAATAATCCAGTTTAACACTTCTTCGTGTCCCTGAAGGCTTTTGATCAATTCAGCTTCAATCCTTTCCTTAAAGCCAAAGCCATTGGCAATTACAAAAAGCATTGCTACAACAGGAACTACTGATAAAAGTGAATAGAGGGTTAAGGCTGACGCTCTTAATTGAATCATATCTTTTGAGAAACCCCTTGCTGCAATGACTGATATCCTTAATTGACGGATCAGAAAGGACCTGGTTTTTGAGATATCCTCTAAAGATGCTGTCCATATCCCTTCAGTTATGAAATGCATCATATCTTTAACCCATAGAAGTATCTTTTTCATTTTCTCGCAATTTTGTTCATAAGAATTTCACTAAATCAAACAAGCTTTAGCTACAAGGTCTTGCTTATAGCAAAGATAATGGAATTAAGTTTTAAATATCAGGCGAAGAATTCGATTTCAGCAATTGATGAATTTATTGACTGGAAATAGTATTTTTGCAATAGGAACCAAACTACAATAAATTAGAAGCAGGCTTATAAATAATTAAACTATGTTATGAATTATTCGGCAAATGAGAACAAAGGCAAAAAGCTATAAACAGATGAAAAACATCACTACACCCACTCTGCTATTAAACACGAAACAATGCAGGCAAAACATTAAAAGCATGGTGGGTAAGGCACATAATGCCAATATTTTATTAAGGCCCCATTTCAAAACCCATCAGTCCAGGATGATTGGTGAATGGTTTCGCGATGAAGGAGTTCATTCCATTACGGTTTCCTCTGTAAAAATGGCACAATATTTTGCAGAGGATGGATGGAAGAATATCAGTATTGCATTCCCGGTAAACCTGCTTGAAGCACAAGAAATAAATGAACTTGCAGCTAAGCTAAGCTTAAATATTCTTATTGCAGGAACTCAAACTGTTCCCCTTCTAGATAAAATAGTTAGCAATGAGCTTGGTGTATGGATCAAAATTGACACAGGTTATGGAAGAAGTGGTATTTCATCTGAAAAAACTGTGGAAATTGAGCAGGTACTTGCTGAAATAAATGAATCAAAACACCTCCGTTTGGAAGGTTTTTTGTCTCATACAGGAAACACCTACCATGCAAACAGTACACAGGAGATTATAAATCTTTTTTCAGAAGCCAGAAGGAAACTATCTGATCTGAAAATGAACTATCTCAAGACTTTTCCTCATATTAAAATTTCACTCGGAGATACTCCTTCAGCCTCCCTGGTCAATGATTTTTCGGGAATTGATGAGATAAGACCCGGCAATTTTGTGTTTTACGATCTGATGCAATATAAACTTGGAAGTTGCAGTCTGAATGAGATTGCTGTCGCCCTTGCATGTCCGGTTGTTGCAATATACCCCGACAGAAAACAGATGATAATTTATGGAGGAGCCGTTCATTTGTCAAAAGAATACCTGGTGGATAAAAATGGAGAAAAAAACTTTGGTCAATTGCTTGTTTTTAAAGACAAAGGATGGCGCACGCTGGAAGGTGATAACAAGGTGATGTCTGTTTCCCAGGAGCATGGAATAATTCAAATTGAGGAGAAGTATCTGAAAAACTTCAAAATTGGAGACCTGGCTGGAATTATTCCGGTACATTCCTGCCTTACTGCAAACCTTATGAAGTCCTATCTTAGTCTTGATGGAGAAATCATTGATCATTTATAAGAAATGAAGGCGAAGGCTGAGGCGAAGGAAAGAAAGAAAATACCTATTACGCAGAGGGGCGCGATGAAGTCGCAGAGAACCTCAAAGATAGTAGCATCAATCCCCGGAATTAGTCATGAGTTTGGAAAAGTTCTAATTACAAACTGTTGTGAAATAAATATTTGGACTAGAAGTTGTACTTACGTTAACACCAGCAGGTGGGAAAGGCATTACCCATACACAAACCTCGCTAAGGGATGACATATTCTTAATATCAAGAAGTCGTAAATTAGTATTATTAGAAACATCCAATGCGATCAATTGGTTGGAAGAAGCAACAAGTTGTTCCAAAACAATATTATTTGAAATATCTATACTGGCAAGCTGATTAAATTTAAACCACAATATCTCTAAAACAGTATTATTGGAAACATCCAACTCGCTCAATTGGTTATATTCACAATTCAAAAATTTTAATGCAACATTACCAGAGATATCCAGAGTGGTTAATTGGTTAGATTCACAATCTAAAAAATCTAATACTGCATTTTCAGAAACATCCAGCGTGGTTAATTGGTTTTCTCTACAATCTAAAAATTCTAATAAAGGATTATTTGACAAATCCAGTGTGATTAATTGGTTATCCTTGCAATACAAGCGTACTAAAGAAGCATTGCTCGAAACATCCAGGCTTGTTAGCAAGTTAACAGAGCAAACCAAAATTTCTAATGAGCTACTACTTGAAACATCTAAGGTGTTTACCATATTACCGCTGCAGATCAAAGTTTCTAAAGCAAAATTACCCGAAACATCCAAAATAGTTAACAGGTTATTGGCGCAATTTAAATTTTTCAAGGCAGTGTTACTGGTAAAATCCAGTGTGCTTAACTGGTTTGTTTGGCAATTAAGAGTTTCCAGATTGATAAAGGTTTCAATACCTGTTAGTTTATATATACTTTTCTCTGAAACATCTAAAGATATTACTACTGCTGCTTCATCCGGACTTATAAGACTATCACCATTAGTGTCAATTCCAAGTTCTATAAGTGCATTTAAGAAATTCTCATCCCATTTTTCCACGGGTTTTGGATCCTCTTTCTTATTGCATTGAATAAATAAGCTAATGGTTAATAGAAATAAGAGTGTTTTGAGTATTGATTTCATAA
>DAOWNN010000011.1 GCA_030642585.1 Bacteroidota bacterium
AACTTCCTTGCCAGTGCTTCCATAATGCCGAATCCAGAGGGTGTCACCATTATTATTGTATTTTACTAATAATATGTCTTTATCATTGGCCCCTCCAAATGGACTAATGACCCTGCCACCAACTGTAATGGCATCCTCAAATACAGATAAAGAAACAATTGAATTATCTACAAAAGAATATGCTATTTTCGTTACCTGAGCTGCATCAATACTGGTTTGACCTTTTGCCCACTCCCAGTCTTGTGCTTGCACAGACATTGACAAAAACACACTGCAAATAAGGATTAAAGTAGATTTTAAATAAATCGTTTTCATACGATTAAGTATTTTGTTAAAGAAAAGAGTGATATTGCTAATTAACAGACAAATAACATATTAATATAGCTAAAGCATAAGTTACGTATAATTATTAAGAAAAAAATAACTTTTTTGGTGAAAGGAAGAAACCTGTAGATGAATGATATAAAAATGAAGGAATAAATCAATAATAAGTATTAAACAAAATAAAACTTATAACCCATACAAGAAGTTTGGTTAGAAGCAAATAAGTTACATAATGGATGATTTTAGAGGCCTTATGATTAATCTCGCGAAGCTATAATTGATTTTGGTAGATTTAAGATAAGTCTTTGTCCAATGCTTTCAATTTCAACCATGACCCGTTGCTTCCCTTTCACTTCAATCAATACACCAAGCAAACCTCTTAAGGGCCCTCTGCAAACCTCCACACGATCTCCCGGCAAATATTCCAGATTCTCTATATTGACCGGATCATCTTCTTCAAGATAAGATCTTACCGCAATAATTTGGTTCTCCGGTATAGGAACTCTTTCATTTCTGAAAGTTACAAATCGAACTGCGCCGTCAGTTTGCAATACATCCAGGTAGTTTTTGTCATAAATGTGGACAAAAATATAGCTTCTGAAAAGGGGGATTTCCACCCATTTCTTCCTGTCACTCCATTGTTTCAGGATTTTTAACAGAGGCAAGTAAACTTCAATGCCTTTGGCTTCAAGATTGGCAGCAAGCTTTTTCTCATTGCGCGATTTTGTATAAATCGCATACCATCTTTTAATCTTATTATTTGTATTCTTTTCCATACGGAAGTATCAATTAAGACATTTGCAAAAGTAAGAAAACTTGCAATATTCAATGAGAACAATTATTAACATAGTGGAATAATGGAGAAACTATAATTTTTCTTTTTGTGATGAATAATTAAACTTAACTTTCAGATGTAAATATTTTGCTTTGATTAATATTTGTTTGTTTTGAAGATAGCAATTATTGGAACAAGGGGGATTCCCAATCATTATGGCGGGTTTGAACAATTTGCCGAAGAGCTGGGAGCCGGCCTGGTGAAAAATGGTCATGAGGTAATTGTTTTTAATCCCCGGGACCATTCTTATAAAGGAAGCGAATATAGGGGAATTAAAATATCCAGGATAAAGGAGATATTTCGGTTTATGCCTGCTCTGTCCTCATTATTATATGACTACTTTTGTTTGAAAGAAGCTTTACAACTAAATCCGGATATAATATTTAGTTGCGGTTATTCATCTGCTTTATTTTTGCGACTTCTAAAAAATCCTAAAAAAATTCCTGTTATCATTCATATGGATGGTATGGAGTGGCAGAGAGAAAAATGGGGATGGATAGCACGAGTTTTTTTAAAATGGAATGAAAAACTTGCCATTCTTTGGGCAGATGGACAAATTGTTGATCATCCCAAAATATTAGAATATTATTTTACCAGATATCAGGTACAACCCAAATATATTCCGTATGGTGCTAATACAATTGCAGACCCGGATGAAAAGAGAAAAGTAAAATCCGAAAGCCTTGAATTTCTTAATGAGGAGAAGGAATATTTTCTGGTTGTTTCCAGGCTTGAACCGGAAAATCATATTGAAATGATTCTGCAGGCTTGGTTAAAATCAAAGCAGGATCATTTGATGGTAGTTGTTGGGGATACCGGGAACAAATATGGCAAATTCTTAATTAAAAAATATGATCGATTTAATGATATTTATTTCCTGGGGCCGATATTTGATAAAAACGCTCTTAATACATTAAGAAGAAACTGTAAAGCCTATATTCATGGCCATTCAGTTGGAGGAACAAACCCATCCTTGCTTGAGGCAATGGAAAGGTCTTGCCTTATTTTTACTCATGATAACAAATACAACAGAAATGTATTGGGAAAGGATGCCTTCTTTTTCAGTGATGCTACAATGCTGGCAGACTATTTTTCTTCAATAAACAAATACATAGATTACAAAGAAGAATTTTCAAAAAGGAATCTTTTTAAAATACAAAAGCAATACAACTGGGAAAAAGTTACACAGCAGTATATTGAATTCTTCAATTCATTTAAGATTTAAATACCAAAGCCTTTTTTAATCTCATCTATATAGTCAAGCTTTTCCCAGAGGAAGAATTCAACCTGCTTATAGTATTTAGTTTCCCCTTTTACAAGTTTTGAGTGAACACCGGGGCCATCATAATAAACTTCAGCCTCTTCAGAATATGGCGTTCTGCCAAAGTGCCCATAAGAAGCCGTTTTTTCAAAAATGGGATTTTTAAGACCAAATCTTTTAATAATAGAATAGGGTCTCAAATCAAAAATCATTTTTACTTTTTCAGCAATCTCTCCGTCACAGTTTGATTGTTTTTCGTGATTTGCTAATTTACAGGAGCCAAAAGTATTAACATAAACTCCAACAGGTTCAGCAATACCAATAGCATAAGCAAGTTGCACCAACACTTCGTCTGCTACTCCTGCAGCTACAAGGTTGTTGGCAATATGTCTGGCTGCATAAGCTGCAGAGCGATCAACTTTTGATGAATCCTTACCCGAAAAAGCACCTCCTCCATGCGGAGCTTTTCCTCCATAAGTATCTACAACAATTTTCCGACCGGTTAATCCTGTATCCCCATGAGGCCCACCAATTACAAAATTTCCGGTGGGGTTTACAAATAGGCGGTATCCATTAATTAGTTTACCGATACGATCAGGAACCTTCTTTCCAACTTTTGGCATTAAAATTTTCTCAATATCTTTCTTAATAACTGACTGCATCTCTTTTTGGGCTTGTAATTTGGCTTCCTGGCTATTGTTTTCAGGAAGAACAAACTCATCATGTTGTGTTGACACAACTATAGTGTCAATAGCAACCGGGTTATGCTGGTCATCGTATTTAATTGTAACCTGGGATTTGGAATCAGGTCGTAAGTATTTCATTTCCCTGCCTTCTTTCCTGATTTCTGCCAATTCCTGGAGAATAATATGACTTAATTCCAAAGGTAGAGGCATTCCATTATCCATATCCTTGTTTGCATAACCAAACATTATTCCCTGGTCACCAGCACCCTGGTCTTCATCTACCTCCCTGCTTACGCCCTGGTTTATATCATCACTCTGACCATGAATTGTTGAAATAATTCCACACGAACCAGCATCAAATTTATATTCAGCCCTGGTATATCCGATATCTTTAATTACTCGTCTTACAATTTTTTGAATATCCACGTATCCTTCGGTTCTTACTTCTCCACTACAAATTACTAATCCTGTGGTTACCATTGTTTCACAGGCCACCTTTGAATTTTGATCAAATCTTAAAAATTCATCCAGCAAAGCATCAGATATCTGGTCGGCAACTTTATCAGGATGCCCCTCAGAAACAGATTCAGATGTGAATAGATATGCCATATCAATAGTTTTTTGATTAATAAAAAGTATAAAGAAAAACTGGGCTGAGAGTTGAAAAAGAAATCTGTTTTAGCATTTTTTTTCGGTGGTTGCAATCAGCCAAATCCCTCCACCAATAATTGGTGCACAAATGAACTAAATTTGTGTGTAGAATCCAAAGGAAAGTTTATTAATTATTTTTAAATTAACCCTGTTGTTATTAAATTCTATTTTGCTTGGGTTAGCTCCTGAAAGATATCTTCCAGGCTTTTTTCCTGTTCGGTAAGTGAAAGAACAGTAAGCTTTTGATCAACTGCAAATTGGAAAATATTTGGTCGTATATCCTCTTTAGACTGACTTTGTATAAGCCATTTATTTTCTTTTAGTTGCAGAACTGCTCCAACTCCAGGTATTTTTTGAAGATCATTTTTTCCCGGGTTAGGATCAAATTCAAGAAGAACCGTCTGGTTTTCTAATGAACTTTGTGCCTGAATGTTTATGGCCTGTTCATCAGCTACAATCTGCCCTTTGTCAATAATGATGATCCGGTCACAAATAGCCTCAACTTCCTGCATGATATGGGTTGAAAGAATCACTGTTTTTTCTTGCCCGGCTGAAGAGATTAAATTTCTTATGTCTCTTATTTGGTTAGGGTCCAGACCAGAGGTTGGTTCATCCAGGATCAATACATCTGGATTATGGATAAGGGCCTGTGCAAGACCGACACGTTGACGATAGCCTTTTGAAAGTGTATTGATCTTTTTATTTTGTTCAGAAATAAGGCCTGTAAGCCTGACGATTTCATCAATACGGCTGTTTAATTTGCCTTTCATTTTGTAAATGCGCCCAATAAACTCAAGAAATTCTCTGATGTACATTTCTGAATAAAGAGGATTGTTTTCAGGCAAATAACCGATTTTTTGCCTTATACCAACAGGGTCTTTTTGAGTGTTTGTTCCATTGATTATTACATCTCCGGATGTGGGTGAAAGATAACCGGTAATGATTTTCATCAATGTAGACTTTCCTGCTCCATTGGGACCAAGAAGGCCAACAATTTCTCCGGTACCTATATTAAAAGAGACATCATTCAGGGCTTTTTGTTCTCCGAAAAGCTTGGTTATATGTTGAATTTCGACTGACATATACCACAAAGGTAAAAAGATTTAATGCTTTTTTAATTACTTTTATTTCTGGAAATTTATCTCTCTGCAATAGTTTTCCCGTGAAATTGGGTTTTATAATGATTCATAATAGTCTGAATTTGATATGAGTAACAATTTGGATCAATCTGTAAATCAACGATTTTCTTCTCGTTTTGGATTAATAATTAGTGCACTCGGAGTTGCTGTAGGAACCGGTAATATTTGGCGTTTCCCACGGATTGTTGCCCAGAATGGGAGTGACGAAGGGGCTGGTGCATTTCTGGTTGCATGGTTGATCTTTCTGTTTTTATGGAGCATACCTCTTATTATTGCTGAATATGCATTGGGACGTAAATTCAGGGCTGGTACTGTAGGTGTATTTGTTAAAGCTATTGGAAAAAAGTTTGCATGGATGGGGGCTTTTGTGGCATTCGTGTCAACTGCCATTGCTTTTTTCTATACAGTGGTAGTTGGTTGGTGTATCTACTATTTTTATTATACTCTTTTTCATCCCCTGCCGCTTACCACAATTGATTCAACTGCTGTCTGGGATAATTTTCAGAATAGCAATTGGCCATTACTGTTTCATTTGCTTGCAGTAGCCATTGGTGCTCTGGTAATCTGGAAAGGAATCAGGTCCATTGAACGGGTCAATAAAATCTTAATTCCTGCCTTATTACTAATCGTTTTTATATCTGTGATTCGTGCAGTAACCCTGCCCGGTTCTTTTGAAGGTATTAAATATCTTTTTACACCGGATTGGGATCAATTAAAACATCCCCGCATCTGGTTGGCTGCTCTTACTCAAAACGCCTGGGATACAGGGGCAGGATGGGGCTTATTCTTAACATATGCAGCTTATATGCAGGTGAAGCATGGAAGTGTGAAAAATGCTTTCATAACAGGGATTGGTAACAATATAGTTTCCATTGTTGCAGCTGTAATGATTTTCGGAACGGTTTTTTCAGTATTACAGTCGGGAATGGGTATGACTAATACACAGACTCTTGATATAATGAAAACCAGTGGCCCTGCTTCTACAGGACTGACTTTTATCTGGATGCCACAGTTATTTGCAAAAATGCCTATGGGGTCTATCCTTGCAATTTTGTTTTTTCTGGGTTTGAGTTTTGCAGGATTTTCGTCTATCATTGCAATGTTTGAACTTTCTACCCGGGTTTTTGTGGATATGGGAATGAAGCGGAAAAAAGCCATCCTTATAGTAATTGCAGTCGTATATCTTCTTGGTATTCCCTCAGCAAAAAGTCTGAACTTGTTGAGTAACCAAGACTATGTTTGGGGGATTGCCTTGATGATTTCAGGTGCCTTTATTGCTTTTGCGATTATAAAATATGGAATCAGCCTTATTATTGATGAACTTAATTCAGTGAAAGGAGACTGGAAGCTGGGGAAATGGTGGTCAACAGAAATCAAATATGTGATTCCGGTGGGAGCAGCCATTCTTTTGATTTGGTGGTTATTTCAATCTGCAACGGTTTTTGCACCCCAACAATGGTATAATCCGCTGAATGCATTTAGTGTAATGACTTGTGTTCTACAATGGTTTGTTATTTTAGCTCTGCTTCTTTTTTTTAATCGTTCCATTGCCCGGAAACTTAAGGTCTGAAAATGCTTGATTAATCGAGGATTCATTATTTTCTACTCGAATAAATTTAAATATATGAAAAGGAATTTTACTTTTTTATGCCTGTTTTTACTGGGTGCGTCCCTTTCTTTTGGCCAGCTTAAGGGCGTTTTAAGGAATATCAACACAGAAAGTATTTTGAGAGTTGTGAAAGACGAAACTATCAGGCAACTTGAGAAATCAAGAGATGATTATGATCCAACAGATTTTAATTATGCAGTTTCTTTTAGTGATAATTCAGGCGTTTTTGAGTCAGAAGAAAAATTCAGAAAGCTACAGAAAGGGCTGATTTATGTTGTGAGTCCTGAAAGTATGCAAGATCGAACATTTGAAGAAAAGGCTGAAGACTATAATGATGTTGGTGAGATTTTGTATGCTTCCGGGAAGTATAACTCTGCAGAAATTTCTTTTAAAACAGCAAGATTTATACAGGAATATAATGATCTTACCAACACAAAAATTGGAGCCGGAGTAATCAGTAATCTTGGACTAATTCATCATACTACAGGGCGATTTTTAAGCGCAGAAGAATTAACGCTTCAGGCGATACAAATTCAAAAAGACATTTTGAATGATATGCATGGGTATGGGGCCTCTTTAAATAATCTGGCAGTTTTATATAAAGACATGGGCCGCTTCAATGAAGCAGGGGAATTATTCAATCAGGCAATTGAGATTACCCTGGAAACAAAAGGAGAAAACAGTTCAGCAATGGCTATTATTCGTAACAATAATGCTATCCTTCTGCAGGTCCTTGGTAAATATCAGAATGCTGAAAAAGAATTGCTAAAGGCAATAGACCTTGCTTCAGATTCATTCAAGGAAAAATCTCCCAACTATGTTCGTATGAAAGTAAACCTGGCATTATTGTATCAATTGCAGGAGCAATATGATAAAGCTGAAAAAATATACCTTGAAGCAATTAAACTAAAGAAAAAACGCCTGGGAACCAACCATCCTGATTACGCAGTGATGTTAAGAAATCTTGCCTCCTTGTATATGGAGAAGGGAGAACCAGATGAAGTTGAAGACTTATTAGATCAGGCGATACAGATATTTAAGAAAAAATTTGGAGTTAATCACCCCGTATATGCATCCGCCCTTACTGATTTGAGCAGGTACTATCTTTCCCAGAACAATCCGGCTATGGCTAAACCTCTGATCATTCAGGCTTTCTCTGTACAGCAAGCTACACTGGGAGAGCATCACCCTTCTATAAATAATACCAGAGAGTCTTTGGCCGTTATGAATTGGTTAGAAGGAGACCTGGAAGCAGCTGCAGAACTCTATAAGGAAGTGATGGAAGAATACCTGTACCAGGTAAGGACCTACTTCCCTCCCATGAGCGAATATGATAAAACAAAATTCTGGAATACCCTTTACCCCAGGTTTATCAGGTACTACAATTTTGTTCTGGATGCCCGGGAGAATATCCCTTCCTTAAAAACGGATATGTATAATTATCATATTTCAACCAAAGCTTTGTTATTGAATGCTACCAGTAAAGTTAAAAATCAGATACTTAACAGTAATGACCCCGATTTAGTTAAACAGTATAAGGAGTGGGTGGATTTGAAAAAGTATTTATCTGAAATATATACCCTTTCGAAAGAAGAAATCAGGGAAGATCGAATCAATTTAGATTCTCTTGAATATGTTGCCAATGAGAAAGAAAAGCAACTTTCTGATAAATCTATGGCTTTTTCTGCAGGTTATCTACAGAGCAATATCAGTTGCCATGATATTTCAAAAGTCCTGTCTCAAGATGAAGCATGTATAGAGTTTATACGTCTTCCAATGAGTGACTTTTCAAACCGGGATAGTACAATCAGGTATGTGGCATTGGTTATGGATAATTCGAAATATCAGCTTCCAGAAATGATCGTCTTTAAGGATGGGAATCAAATGGAAGGCATTTTTGCCAGTGAATACCGGCTTAATATGCAAGGGGGTTTTGAGAATACAGGGCAGTATGATATTTATTGGGGAAAATTGAAAATGGTCACTACAGGTCATAAGCGAATTTTTGTATCTCTTGATGGTGTTTATAACCAGATAAACCTGAATACTCTTCAGGATGATTCCGGGGATTTTTTATTTGACCAAAAAGAGATATTTTATGTTATGAGTACAAAAGAAGTACCATCTATTAAAAATAAACTTGGGAAAAAAATTCCTGGCAAAGAAGAAGCGATATTGCTCGGTGCTCCAAATTATGCAAAAGATTTTGACTGGGATGAGGCAAAGCAAATGCCTGTACAGGAATTACCGGGAACCAAAAAGGAAGTGGAAGAAATAAATAAGCAACTTAAGTTAAAGGCATGGAGAACACAAATCCTGGTGGAAGATGAGGCCCTGGAAGAAGAAATAAAAAAAATAAGTAATCCATATCTCTTGCATATTGCAACTCATGGATATTTCCTTGAAGATCGTAAAATTGGAAAAGAAAAAGTATTTGGAATAGAACCAGATCAGGCAATGGAAAATCCTCTACTTCGATCCGGCTTACTGTTTACAGGCGCTGATAATACAATCCAATCTATTGGAACAAACCATGAAGGAATGGAAGATGATGGAGTATTGAATGCTTATGAATCTTTGTTTTTGGAACTTGATAAAACAGAGCTTGTTGTATTGAGTGCCTGTGAAACAGGCCTGGGAGAAATTCGAAATGGAGAAGGTGTATATGGATTACAAAGGGCATTTCAGATTGCTGGTGCATCTTCATTAATGATATCCTTATGGCAGGTTAGCGATGAGGTGACCCAAAAACTAATGAGCTTATTTTATAAACAATGGCTATCCACAGGAGATAAGTATTCTGCATTTAAATATGCACAAGACGAGATAAAAAAAGCTTACCCTGCTCCATTCTATTGGGGGGCATTTATTATGATCAACAACTAGCCATACATAAACTGTCCAACTTTCGCAAAACTTGCCATTGGATTTACAATTAAAACAGGAATTCTTGAACTGTTGGCAATTATGTATTGTTCTTGTGCCCCCAACATATAGTTTGCCAGTGTAATATTTCTGGTACTGGTAAGAAGAATCAAGTCAGCATTGATATCCTGACTAAAAGCAAGTGAATCTTTTGCAAAATTTCCTGTTTTTGGTAATTCATGTATCTCGTATTCAATTCTGTTTTGAGTCAGGTATTTAATAGCAAAGTTTAAGTTGATATTGGTTTTCCTTAATAATGACTTGTCTGTGATTTTTTGTTTCAGGATATGAACTTTGGAGTCAAAATATTTTCCCATATATATTGCCCATTGCAATTTTTCCTTACTTTCAGATCTAAAATCAACAGGAAATACAATGTTCTTAAATTTTTCCCAGTCTGAAGGTTTTTCCTGAACTACGATAAAGGGGATTTTTGAACCAACAATAACTTTAAGAGCCCAACTGCCGGTAATTTTCTGCATCCCCTTCATTCCATGAGTCCCCATCACAACTATTCCGGCTTCGTGATCATTGGCATATTCTGAAATGGCTGAAAAAATACTTCCTCCCACGATCGCGCTCTCAATCAGAATTTTATATTCCTTTATGTATCGCTCAATTAATTCCTCAAGAACCAATTGAGCCTTTTCTTTTTCAAGTACGGTAATGTTTTTGCTTACAATGTGCAGCAGCACAATGCTTGTATCAACCATTTTGGCAATTTTTATGCCGTGTAATAAGGCATTTTCTGCAATTTCAGTATTATCCCAGGGAATCAGTATAAATCTTTTTTTTGTTTCCATCATTCTTTGCATTTTATAATAACTATCATGTTTACTGAAAAGCAAACCTAATTAACCAAGATAATTCCCAAACCAGAGGAAAAAATCTCAATTGATTAAAGTTAAGAATAAAACGTAAGATATTAAAGAATCGGTATATACTAGACCTTTTTATTAGAGTAATTAAATAATATTACAAAACAAGATTAAGATTCAATTCTTTAAAGCAATTAGCAATCGTGGAAATTTGTACTTTTGCAGTAATTAATCAATAAAATAATATTAGAATGCTAGGTAGAGAGAAAATAAAAAATTTGCTGGGATCGAAAGAAACTGGGAAAACGGTTGAGGTAAAAGGGTGGGTGCGTACCCGTCGAGGTAATAAAAAGATTGCATTTATTGCAGTGAATGACGGATCTGTAATACATAATATTCAATGTGTGGCAGATGTGGCAGAATTTGATGAGGAAACCTTAAGGGCCGTTACTACTGGTGCTTGTGTTCGAATAAAAGGAACTCTTGTGGAATCTATGGGACAGGGTCAGAATGTCGAAATTCAGGCTGAAGAAATTGAAATATATGGGAAGGCTGATCCGGAGACCTATCCTCTACAGAAAAAAGGACACACCCTTGAATTTCTTAGAACAATAGCACATTTAAGACCAAGAACAAATACTTTTGGGGCAATTTTCAGAATGAGACATGCATTGGCATTCGCCTGTCATAAGTTTTTTAATGATTATGGGTTTCATTATTTGCATACACCTATTATTACCGGATCTGATGCCGAAGGCGCAGGAGAAATGTTTCGTGTTTCAGTCCTTGACCCAATCAACCCACCTTTAAAAGAAAATGGGGAGGTAGATTATTCAGAAGATTTTTTTGGGAAAGAAACAAACCTTACTGTTTCGGGACAGCTTGAAGGTGAATTAGGAGCCCTTGCCCTGACGGAAATTTACACTTTCGGGCCAACTTTTAGGGCTGAAAATTCTAATACTCCAAGACATCTTGCAGAATTTTGGATGATTGAACCAGAAATGGCTTTTTATGATATAAAAGATAATATGGACCTTGCTGAGAGTTTATTGAAATTCCTGGTAAGCTATGTTCTTGAAAAATGTAAAGATGATATTGAATTTCTAAGCAAAATGTATGAGCCTGAGCTTATCAATCGTCTTAATTCCGTACTTGATAATGATTTTATCAGGATAGGATATACTGAAGCAATTGAGATTCTGAAATCCTCAAATGAGAAATTTGAATTTCCGGTTAATTGGGGTCTTGATTTGCAATCTGAACATGAGAGATATCTCGTAGAAAAGCATTTTAAAAAGCCGGTAATTTTAACAGATTATCCCAGTTCGATTAAAGCTTTTTATATGAAGCAAAACGATGACGGAAAAACAGTACGAGCAATGGATGTGTTGTTCCCTGGAATTGGAGAAATAATAGGAGGATCACAAAGGGAAGAGGATTTTGACCGGTTGAACAGAAGAATCGAAGAGCTTAATATTCCCAAAAAGGATCTCTGGTGGTACCTGGAGACCAGGAAGTTTGGAACAGCACCACATAGCGGGTTCGGGCTTGGTTTTGAACGTATGGTTTTGTTTGTTACTGGAATGGGCAATATCAGGGACGTAATTCCTTTTCCAAGGACTCCTAAAAATGCAGAATTTTAGATCTTGATCAATACTTCCGTGATTGATTAGATATGTTGTGGAAAAGAATGAATGTAGCCATATTGTGCATTATTTATGAATTATTCTTATTTTGGAGATGCAATTTTGACGGTAAGTAAGAGTGCAGTATTATGTTAAAGCAAAGATTACAGCATAAATTATTACAGAAGCTGTCTCCTCAGCAAATTCAGATGATCAAACTTCTGGAAATTCCTACTATTGAGTTAGAGCAAAGGATCAAAAAAGAACTGGAGGAAAATCCTGTGCTTGAAGAAGGGAAGGAAGACCAGAATGATTCAGCAGATCTGGATGATGAGATCGTGGAAGGAGAAATCGATAATGAACAAGATGAATTTTCTCTTTCCGACTACCTGAATGATGAGGATATTCCTTCCTATAAATTAAACTTGAGAAACACCTCAGCTGAAGATAAGAAAACAGAAATACCATTCTCTGTTGGAGATACTTTTCATGATCATCTGGAAGCACAGTTAGGCTTAAGGCACCTTACTGAAAAACAAGAAGTTCTGGGGAAATATGTCCTTGGGAATATTGATGAGGATGGTTACCTGAGAAGGGAAATAGAAAACATTGTAGATGATCTGGCATTTACAATGAATATAAATGCTTCTGAAGAAGAGTTGATGGAGATTCTACGTATTATTCAGGATCTTGAGCCACCTGGTGTTGGTGCTCGTGACTTACAGGAATGCCTCCTTTTGCAAATTGATCGTAAGGATCGCCAGGACCCCTTAATAGAACTATGCTGGAAAATTCTAAAATATCATTTCCAGGAATTCACTAAAAAGCATTATCAGAAAATTATTGATCGCCTGAATATTGAAGAGTCTTTGTTAAAACAAGCCATTGAAGAAATACTTAAGTTAAACCCTAAGCCGGGCAGTTCTTATAGCGACCCATTAAACAAAATTACTCAACATATTGTTCCTGATTTTATTCTTGAAATAAACGAGGATGAGATGGAACTATTCCTAAATTCGAAAAATATACCTGAACTTCATGTAAGTCGTCAGTATGCAGAAATGCTTGAGTCTTATAAAAATAATAAGGAAGGTCATACTAAAGTACAGAAAGATGCGGTTAGTTTTGTAAAGCAGAAACTTGATTCAGCCAAGTGGTTTATTGATGCAATCAAACAAAGACAAACTACATTGTTATTAACCATGGGGGCAATTCTGGAGTATCAGGATAAGTTCTTTGAAGATGAGGATGAGACAAAGTTAAGGCCCATGATACTTAAAAATATTGCTGAAAAAACCCAACTGGATATTTCTACTATTTCGAGGGTTGCAAACAGCAAATATGTCCAAACACCAAACAATATATATTCTCTTAAATTTTTCTTTTCTGAAGGAATGCTTACAGGAGATGGGGAAGAAGTGTCTACCAGGGAAATCAAGATAATCCTTAAAGATTGTGTTAATGCGGAAGAAAAACGCAAACCTCTGACAGACGAAAAACTTGCCAGTCTGCTGAAAGACAAAGGCTATTTAATAGCCAGAAGAACTGTTGCTAAGTACAGAGAACAATTAAATATCCCGGTTGCGAGGTTAAGAAAAGAACTTTAAAAAGTAATTCTTGTTTTGAAATTAAATGTTGAAAATTTTCAAGCAGAAAGATTAATTGCCCAGACAATTTCATTGTTTTTTCATCCCATGCTTCTGACATTGTATGGGATTTTTTTGTTATACCAGTTAGATCTTTATAATTATTTTCCTCGTGAATTCCATAAGTGGATTTCAAAAGACCTTGAAAAATGGATTTATATGGTGGTGGCCATTAATACTATTCTTATACCATTTAGCCTGATCCCATTTTATCTTTATCGTAAACTTATTTTGAGTATCAGAATGGAGCAATCTCAAGAAAGAATCATCCCTCTTATTATTCAAAGCGTTTTGTTTTTCATTACCTATTATATTTTAAACAAGTTTTATTCTCCGGATTTGATTACTACATACATATTGGTTGGGGGCCTTAGTGTTGTTATTGCTTTATTGATTAACCTGAACTGGAAAATATCATTACATTTACTTGGAATGGGAGCCATTACAGGCACATTTTTTACCCTTTCATTGAAATACCGGATTGATGTAAATAATTATTTAATTATCCTTTTGCTGATATCAGGACTGGTCGCTTATTCCCGTTTGAAATTGGAGGCTCATAACCCAAAACAAATCTATGCCGGATTTGCTGTTGGTTTTAGCATTGCCTCAGTAATTATCTATTATTTCTAACATCAAGCTTTTTAATAGCCTGATCCAGATAACCATTAGTTTCAATTTTCAGTGCAGGATGATATTCGGAAATTTCACTAAAGGCTTTTTCAAAATCAGGATCTTTTTGTTCCAGGCAATAGAAGAATTTCCGGGAATGGAGGCTTTGAGCAAGATATTCCTGCTCAGTTTGACCAGGTGTTGGAATAAGTATGGCTGGTTTATTTAGTATAGTAAGGTCCATTATTGAACTATAACCAGCCCTACATATAACATATTTTGCCGTTGAAATATAGGAATATAAGAGAGTGGTTGGTAAATGTGATACAAGACTAATGTTACCATAAATTGTTTGGCCCTTTTTTTGCCATGGAACACCTCGAACAATAAGTACAGAGGTCTCTTTTTCTCGAAAATGTCTGATTAAAATTTTTTCTAATATGCTTCGCTGTGGTTCAGGTCCTGACAGGATAACCAGGACTTCATATTTTTTTGTAAGTTTTGAATGGTTTTGATTTCTTGTCAGCAGAAAGCGTGAAATTGGACCTATATAACTTAGATTTATCGGAAGCTCTTCGGGGTGCGATAATTTCCCGGCAAGGTTGTTTTCTCCCTTCATATCAGGAACCCAGCACTGATCAAATCTTTGCAGCCACTTTTTAATTTTTTTATTCACAAACGGTTCAAGCCACTTAAGCCTGGCAGAGAGGAAAATTTTTATCTGGTGAGATATAATAACAGAATGAATATTCTTGTTCCATAAACCATAACGATTATCTGAGATCACAATATCAACCTGCTGCTGAAAAATAATTCTTTTTAGCATGTGATGCTCTTTATGGATCCAATAAAGAATTTTAGGCAGTTGAAAAATAATTTTAGTACTCAGAGAAAAAACAACCGAATAACGTATTTTGAATGATGGAAATCGTAAAAATTGCAGATTAGGAAATTCAGACTTTAGTAAATGATAGGATGCATTATCTGTTCCGATTATTATTTTAAATTTTTCGCTATTCAGAAGCTTTTGTATAATAAATATATCCCGGCTGGCGTGACCTAAACCCCAATCAAGTGGACAGAACAATATTGTTTTTTGTTTTCCTGAATGTGTTTTTCTCATAAATATATATTGCCTATTAGCAGTAACTGTGAAATAATAAAGCAGGCATCAGGCAAATTTATCTGATTTTGCTAAAGGCTCCAAACGCTCAATACCCAATATTCCATTTTAAATCTTCCTTCTTCTTCATATTTCACTAATCATAGTATATTTTAATATTAAATATACCGGGTATGGGTGCTATGATAATTGTCATTGTATAGGATTGCCTGAGAGCTACATTTGTAATAAGAAAATTAAGGATATGAAATTACCAGCCGGGCCCATAGAATGGAAAGATGAGTATAATGTAAACATCAGTTTTATTGATGAGCATCATCAGAAATTTATAACTATATTAAACAGAATTCTTGAAATAAGTGATCAGAATTTTTGTGGTGAGAAGGTTTCTGAAATTTTCTTTTCACTGGTATATTATGCAGAACATTATCTTATAAGGGAAGAGATCTATTTTAAGGAATATCCGAATTTTCAGCACCACCAGGAGTTACATAATGAGTTTATTGAAAGAATTACCAGGTTGCAACAAGATTATAAAAATGGCAAGGATAATGTTTGTGTTGAAATCGCCAGCTACCTTTATGCCTGGTTTGAAAACCACATATTAAAATATGATAAAGAAGCTGTTAACTATTTAAAGGAAAAAGGCCATAACTAGGTATTTTAATCACCGGGTAACTTTGTGTTAGCGGTGAATTATAATTCAGGCAAGTTTTTTCACCACACTTTCTTTCTTTATTTTCATGTTTTCAAGATCAAGCATACTGATTAAATTTATTCCCGGTTTTTTCCCCACTTCCAGGCTCCCTAAATGATTGCTGAAATTCAAAGCCTTTGCCCCATTCAATGTCCCCCATTTTATAAGTTCTTCCAATTTTATTTCCGGGAAATGAAATGATAAAGTTTTAATTTCTTCGAGTATTGATAGCCTGGAATTCGAGGCGAGACTATCTGTGCCAAGGGCAATGTTTAGTTTGTTTTCCTGAAGTAATTTCAGATCCGGAAGCTGATTTTCAATATACAAATTTGCATTCGGGCATAGAATCCAATAAATCTTGTTTAAGAGAGAAGCTGCTATTTCCAGATCTTCAGGACCGGTATATGTATTGTGAACCAGGAGAATTTGTTTGGAGTTTTGCAAGTAATCCAACGAATATTGTAATGAATTTCTCTGTTCAGGATTCCAATCGCTCAGGTCAACAAAATTAGATAGAGAATTGTATAAAGACCCTTTACGACTTTTGAACATTTCTTTTTCTGCCTTACTTTCCTGGTTGTGAATGCTGACTACTGAGGATTCAAAAAAGGGAATTAATTGTTTAAATAATTCGGGTGAGACAGAATAAGGTGCATGAGGTATAAGAGAATGAGGATGAGGAAATTTTTTACTTATTAACTGCGATAATCTTTTCCCAGTTTGAATGTTTTTTTTTGCTTCTTTTGCATCTAATCCGAAAATTTCAACAAACGAGTAATAAGTTATCTCTTCAGAAGTTTTAATTGTAAAACTATCTGAGGTATTACAGATATCTCCAACCGCCACAATTCCATTTCTTACCATTTCGTCGTGGCTGTGTTGAATTTCTTTATAAATAATATCCAGGTCAGCTTTACGCCGACTATTTACCTGTGAAATGAAATTTGGAAGACCTTTTTGCTCCTGAAGTTTTCCTTTTAAGTGAGATAACTCCAGATGGCAGTGAGTGTTTACGAAACCAGGGACGATAACACCATTGTAGTATTCCAGGTTTGCAATTTCCTTTAAATTTCCCCTGGTATCTATAATATCGGTAATTATATTGTTTGAGTCAAGAACAATAATCCCATTCTTCAATGGCATACCTGATACAGGGAATATATAATTTGCAGAAATTTTTCTCATTCAGGAATTGAGATTCATGATAAAAAAACATCTTTACACAATAAGATGCCGAAACAAATTATTCTCTTTAGTTCCCGAT
>DAOWNN010000140.1 GCA_030642585.1 Bacteroidota bacterium
CGGGAGAAGGCTGTTTCCAGGCAGCCTCCTCTTCTTCCTGAATTGCTAAGATTTCATTAATTCAGGATTTATCGCTGGTGAATTCTACAAATATATTGTCGGATTTACTGCTCCAGATGAAAAACCAATCGAGATAAAACTGTCTGCAATGAAGGAGCAGACCTGATCTCACATTGCCCTGAAGAAGCACATTCCCGGAAGGGTCGCTTTGCACCCAACTACCAGAGGGTATTTGGCTGTCAGCTCCCCTGAAAAGCGTGTGGAAGGAAGTAGATTACCTCCGGCGTATAACCGGGGATAACACTGTTAAGTGGCTATGTAAAAAGGGAACTGATGGGAGACTCACATCAAAAAATGAAGCGAAGTGGAATCGCGGTGAAATGGTTGACATTTGGCACAATTTTTGTATATTTGTCAACATAACCATACACCCAATAGATGAAAAACAATTTTGGCATACGATTATTATCTGCCCGCAAAATGGCTGGTATGTCACTTCAGAAACTTTCTGATGCTTTAGGGAATATAGTAACCAAGCAATCCCTTAATAAGTATGAGCAAGGTGTCATGAAGCCAGACTCCAATTTGCTGGTAAAGTTGTCAAGCATTCTAAAAGTCCCCGTGGACTATTTCTACGCTGAACCAACCGTGTCTGTTGAACTAACCAATCCTGACTACCGCAAGCATTCATCCAGAATCTCAGCCACTGAAAAAGCTGCTATTGAAGAAAAATCCAAAAACCTGCTGGAGAGATATCTTGAATTAGAGAACCTTCTGAATTTAGATGAGCCGCCGCAGTACTTTCATCATGATAAGGAGATTTTGACTGCCGATGATGCTGAAGAAGCTGCAAATCAATTACGAGATGAATGGGAATTAGGATATTATCCGATTCCAGATGTTATTGCAATGCTGGAAGACAAAGGTTACAAGGTGCTTGAAATTGATGCATCAATGAGTTTTGATGGATTATCTGCAGAAGTAGATGGTCTCAAAGTGATTGTGTTAAACGGGAATTCATTTAAAGGGAACAATACCCGTAAACGATTTACTGCTTTACATGAACTTGCACATCACTCGTTGAATATCCCTGATCAAATGGATCATAAAGAAGCTGAGAAATTATGTCATGTATTTTCAAGTGCGGTTCTCTACCCTGAAGAAATGGCACGAAAAGAACTCCACAGTGAGAGATTTCATTTTTTTGAGAATGAATTGATCCTGCTAAAAGAGAGGTGGGGCATCTCTGTCTCAGCCATATTCTATCGTGCATCACGTTTAGGTATTATTACTGACTATGTACTTAAAAAACTAAATATTGGCTATCGTTCAAGGGGTTATCATAAAGATGAACCGGGAACTTATCTCAGTCAGGAGAAACCAGTTAGATTTTTACGTTTGGTATATTTTGCTCTTGGAAAGGAATTGATTTCAATTAATGAAGCAGCTTACTATACCGGGAAAAGTGTTTGGGAATTTCGAAAATCAATGCATCAACTGGTATGAAGCTGATAATAACAGATACGAACATATTTTTCGATATTATCAGTATCGGAGCGTTGCCAGAGTTCTTTAGTCTGGACTACGAAATATGTACAACGGAATTTGTTATTGAAGAAATTAAGGAATCAGATCAAAAAGATGCCATTGATGTTTTTATCCGGGCGAAAGAGATTAACGTTATTGGATTTTCAGCAGATGAAATCGATGAAATAATTGGTTTTAAAACGAATAAAACATAAACCGGAGTCTACAGGATAGTACTCCGGTCAAAGGTATCACTTTTATGAAATTATGTATATTTATGCATCATAATAAAAAACCCCAACATGAAGAAGCTACTATTAATACTTATTGCAGTTACTCAGACCATCTGTTTATCTGCCCAGAAAATGAACGCCCAGGAGCTTTCCACTGAAGTAGACAAGGTAACCGTATTCTTCGGGAATGCCCAGATCACCCGTAAGCAGGAGGTCAAGGTTAAACCCGGTAAGAGTCTCTTGAAGTTTGTGAATCTATCTCCCTACATACAACCCAAAAGTGTGCAGGCCAAAGTTAATGGAGAAGTGACGGTGCTATTGGTAAATCATCAGTTGAATTACCTGGACAGCCTTGAAAAATCAGTGGAGCTTACCAAGCTGGAAGCCGAATACCAGAGTGTGGAGGATGAACTAAATGTAGAGCATGCCTATATTTCTGTTATCGATGAAGAGATTATTTTTCTCCAGGAAAACAGGAAAATTGGTGGGAAAAACCAGGAGCTCAACGTTTCAAATCTTAAAGAAGCCTCCCTGTTTTACAGTTCCAGGTTAACTGCATTGAAACTTGATAAGCTAGAGAGACAGAAAAGAGTAAATGATTTGAGAATGAAGCTTCATAAAATTGGAAAGCAGGTGAACTCCTTGTCAACGAAGAAAGAATTCCCAAGCGGTGAGGTTTTAATATTAGTCGATTCAAAATCTGAGGAAACAATAAACATCGAATTGTCTTACCTGGTTGATAATGCCGGTTGGTTTCCAAGCTATAATGTAAGAGTTAAAAGCATTGAGGATCCTCTGGAACTTATTTACAAGGCTAATGTGCACCAGGATACCAAAGTGGACTGGAAAAAGGTGAAGTTGGCATTTTCTTCTAACAATCCAAGCCTTTCCGGATCTGCACCCGAATTGAAAACCTATTTTCTCAACTATGGCTCGGTTCCTCCAAGCTATAAGGCAACCATAAATGAAGTCTCCGGCAGAGTCCTTGATCCGAAAGGAAATCCTATACAAGGGGTAAGTGTAGTTGTGAAGCGAACTACCATAGGGACAGTTACGGATATGAGAGGATATTATTCAATTGCTATTCCATCCGGAGCCTCCAGCCTCATGTATACTTTCATTGGATATTCAAGCCAGGAAATTCCCATTCAGCAAGCTGAGATTACCGTAATCATGGAAGAGGATATTGTGTCGCTCGACGAAGTCGTTATCACGGGTTATGGTACGTCGGATTTTGAAAGCGCACCACCGGTTAGCCATCCTGGCAGGAAATCAACTTCCCAGTTAAAAATCAGGGGTACAAACAGTCTGGCCCTGCCAACAGTACAATTGGAGAACCAAACAACGGTGGAATTCAGAATTGATATGCCTTATACCATCAAATCGGACAGCAAAAATTATATAGTAGATATGACAAGCTATGAAGTACCTGCCTCATACGAATACTATTGCATTCCTAAAATTGACAAGGATGCTTTCTTATTGGGACATATAACCGGCTGGGAGCAATACAAGCTTCTCGAGGGAGAAGCCAATATTTTCTTCGAAGATACCTATATCGGAAAAACCATTCTTGATGTAAGGTTTATAAAAGATACCCTGAGTGTATCCCTTGGAAGAGATAAAGAGGTTGTCGTGAATCGTGAGAAAATAAAGGATCTCACCACTCAGAAACTCATTGGGACCAGAAAGGAAGAGACAAGGGCCTGGAGAATTTCGGCCAGGAACAATAAATCACAAGACATTCATCTGGTATTGTTGGACCAGGTGCCGGTTCCAACACTGAATGAGATTGAAGTTGATGTAAAAGAACTCACACGGGGAACCAGGAATGAAGAGACCGGTGAAATCAAATGGATACTTGATTTGGATTCTAAAGAGAATCAAGAAGTTATGCTGAAATACACGGTGAAGTACCCAAAATATCAAAATCTTATTTTTGAATAAAAGATGGAATACTGGAGAAGGAAATATAATGAGCTCAGACCACATAGCTCATTGTATGACCTGACTCCAAATCAGATATATCCTCCAGTTCAACTCCTGCGGGTCTTCGTACCGTTGATATTCTGATGCTTATGAAAATATGATTTCGATTGGCATCCGAATAAGGGTCGCTATTCAGAAAGGACCTTTTCAAGCAGCTCTATAATCTTGTCATGTTTTGATCGGTTCTCCTGTTTTAGTTTGAGGATGTTTCGAAGTTTCCATTTAATGGCTGGCAGATCTTTCAAAACCTCATACTGCAAGAGGGACCAATCTGGATTACCCGATTCAAAAGAGAGCAGAAGTTGTTTATCGCTTTCCGTTAAGTGTGCTCTGATTATCTCAATCAGTCGTTTCCTGGTTACTGTATAATCTTCATATGAGAATGGAACATTTGTCATTCCTGCAAATTGATTGCGGAATGCTGACTGCTGATCTTTAAGGATAGGAGATATCAACTCATGGGTCGGTTTGTAATGACTCAGTAACAAAATAAGGAAACCATCCCATATCTCTTCCGTGATGCCTTCATTCTCCAGTAAAAGCATTATATCAAAGAGATCCCGGGGGTGCTGTCTATCGATTGCTGCACATATTTTTCCACCGTACAGTTCAGCAACCGATATAACATTCAAAGCTGCAAACTTCCCAAATGCATCTTGTACTGATTTACTAACCTGCATCAGGTTTACTGGAAACACATGGCCCCTGGTTACGGTATTGACTTCGATTTTAATTTGGGCATCGGGATATTGACAGTTCAGCTTCACCTCAGAGCCATCACCCTTGGGAACCGGTTGCACCTTAAGATCCTTGATATGCTTTTCCATAGCCACCTTGATCCTTCTTAAACCATCCTGAATATTGCTCAAAGCTTCCTCTCTCGTATCTATTGGGAGATAGGTCAGGTCAATATCCACAGACAGCCTGGGCATATCCCTGATAAAAAGGTTTATTGCACTTCCTCCCTTCAATGCAAAGATTTTCTCCTGTGCGATGAAGGGCAGTACACGCAGGAGCAGATCAACCCGGTCCCTGTATATTAATGAAATCATAGTTCTGCTATCTCTTTTGGAATAGATATATGATACTTTGAATTATACACCCCGCCTTCCACGATATTCCGGTTACCTTTCCCAAGATTTATCTTTCCAGGTTCCAGAAAACCGAACCATTGATGCATCGCTTTCTCTGCCATAAACAGGAACAGACGCTTTACCTGAACAGAACTACATTTTTCCAGCAATTCCATTACAAGAGCTGGACGCAAATTTGTCAATCCCTCCATGACCTGGTAGCATTCTACAAGATCCATTTCCCGGGGTGCAAGATACAGGCACTCCATTATGGCCCGCTCCGAAGCAGAAATCCTAACTGAAACCTGACCGGCTTCATAATCAGTTATTCCTACATCCCCCGAAAGAAATGAGGTCTGTTTATGATATACAGGATTCTCCCAATCATGATCAGTAAACCACTTTGGCAACCTGTTCTTTTGTGATGAAAACAGGTATATGGTTTCCTGGCCTAATCTAAGATAGTGGCTCAATCCCTGTAGAGAGAGGGCAGAGACAGCCCCTACATGAACATTGATCTCCGTTTGGTTTTGGATGGCATTAACTGCAGCCTGCCAATGCACTTCATCTTCTGGCCTTTGATACGCACCTCTACCAAATGACTTCAGCCAACCACTTTTTATGTAGTGTTGCTGCAAATCCCTTGATATCCCCTGCTGTTCCAGCCAGGGAGCGAGCACAATTCTTCCTGGTTGGATCAGTTTGAAAAGAGTTCTTAATTTTGAGTGGTTTTGCGTATTCATACTACCTATTTCTAAACAAATTTAAGAATTATATCATCAAATATGAAAAGAACCTTCTTATATTATTCTGATTTTGTGTGGTTTCGCTACTTATTTTGCAATATTTCTCCCAATATTCCCTCAGAATTGTCCCAAAAAAAGCAAATAATTCTATATTTGATATCACCAGCAATCGATTTTACTCTTCATAGTCACCTTAAAACCCTTTAAAATTCTCTTTATTATCAATGATAGTAAGTCCATTGTTATAGTCCGTGAGGAATTAATGATGATTTTGAAAACAGCATGAATGGCTCAATTGTATGAGCCATAGGGCTTCCAAGAGCAAAAGCGAAAATAGGAATGATAAAATAAATTTTCAGAGGAGCCCACAAGTAATAATTATCCGGGTAATCATATAATTAATCCTCCAATCGCGTGGTTTCCAATCTGTTTACAGAAATATTGTTGAGTCTGGCAAAATCGTTAATAACACTCTTCAACTGCTCTCTCCATTCTTCAATTTCCATTCTTTCAAATGGGGCCAGCATATATTCCAATC
>DAOWNN010000022.1 GCA_030642585.1 Bacteroidota bacterium
ACATACTATTAACCTCCGAAGAACAACATAATTTAACTCAACTATTCAATTTTGGGTGACCCTGTGTCGAAGTCAGGAGGTATTGTATGCCAGAGTAGCTCAAAGCAGGCTTTTCAATAACAGGCTCGCAAAATCCATGTTTTTTTTAAGCCGAACCCGAAACCTTCTTGAGCTCTCTTTGCCCTCCGAAGCTTTAGCGTAGTAGGGGAACATCCTAAACAATCCTAAACAATCTTAAACATTCTTAAACTTTCTTGAACCCGGAACCCGGAACAGTCTTGAACTCTGAACTCTTTTGTTTTGGAGTCTTATTTTAATTCCAGGCCATCCGGAATGGCAGGGGGATTGGTTAGTATTTGTTCAATACCTGAGCCTTCGAGGCTAAAGCTCACACGACGGTTATATTTGCGCCCTTCCGGGCAATCAGTGTTATCTGAATTTCTGTTTATAGCAACCGGATGGTCTTCACCATAGAAAGAAATGAATACTTTTTTGGGAATAATTCCCTTTTTCATTAAATAATCGGCTGCAGAATTTGCTCTTTTTGAAGAGAGCTTTTGGTTATAGTAGTATGGACCAACCGAGTCTGTATAGCCTTTTAATGTGATATGTATTTCCGGGAATATTTCCATTATTCTGACAATAAGATCCAGTTCATTTTTTGATTCTTCAGTAAGGGCGGAACTATCAAATCCGAAAAGGATTGAGTTAATGGTATAGCTTTTTTCTACCGGTGTTATGGAGAGTATCTCTTCCCTTTTATCCTGCTTTCTGGTTGGTAGTTCAGTTTTGTCAGGATCAATTTTTTCAGGATAACTAAAGGTCTCTGCCAGTTTTATCTTTCTGGGATTAGATTCCGGATAAAACACCCAGTGCAATATTGATTTAATGGATCCCGGGATGGAATCAAAACTTGCTATGGTTCCGGAGAATCTGTTCTTGCCTGGAACAAAAAATAAATCATCATCTGTTGTATTCAATGGAGAACCATAATTCTCAGGAGTATTCCATTTTCCGTTTTGGTCCATGTCTGAAAAGAAAACATCGTATCCTCCCATGTTTTCATGCCCATTCGAGCTAAAGCTCAGACTTTTTCCTTTATCAGAGAAAAATGGTGTGGTTTCATCAAAAGAAGTGTTAATGGCAGAGCCAATATTCTCAGGTATTCCCCACGAGCCATCTTCCTGTCTCATGGACTGGTATATATCAAATCCTCCAAACCCTCCTTTTTTATCACTTACAAAATATAGGCTTTTATTCAAGGGAGAAATAACAGCATGTACCTCATTGGCTGGAGAGTTGATTGATTCTTCCAGTTTAACAGCTTTTGACCACCTGCCATTATTAAAACGACTTTGATATAAATCGTAGTCCACGGAGTTAAAGTGAACAAGGAACAGGCATAGTCCATCCGGGGATAATGAGGAAACCTTATACCTTCCGGTAGATTCTATTTCAGCAGTGATATTAACAGGATCTAACCATTTCCCATTTATCTTTCTTGAAAAATAGATCGCCTCATAATATTTCCTTTTTCGCATAAATATTATTGAATTGCCATCTTCAGAAAAAACAGCCCGATAATCTGAAACTCCGGGATCGGATAAGTTCAGGCGAAAGCTTTCTGAATCGATGGGTTTCTCAATGAAGTTTTTGGCAAATTCACAACTAACAATTTTCCTGTTTACCTGATCGGTATTTAATTTCTTTTTGTCGAGAAGTTTTTTATATCTGAAGTAATTCCCAAGGGCCAGATCCAGTTGGTTATTTACTTGATATGCCTCTCCCAGGAGTAAAATAGATTCAGCAGGAGCTCTTTTTTCCTTAAAAGATGCTTCTTTTCTGTATTTCAAAGATGCAGATTTGGATGCTTGCTCCAGGTAATGGATTGCTCTGGTTTTTTGTCCGGATATATGGAGATATGAATTTCCGATTTTGTATTGAACATTTGCATTTACAAAATCATTTTCAATAAGTTCCAGATACAGGGGAAGGGCCTCCTCATATCTCTGATACAACTCCAGGAATTCGGCGTCATAATAAGTCTTTTCAGCATCAAATATATCCTGGCAGAATACAGCTGAACCAGCCATGGAAAATAGAATAAAAAGATTTAGTTTGTTTAATATGGGCACGATTGCTTTTTTTTATCCCCCATCACGTTCCGTTAGCGTCACCGCAATAGCTAAATACTGCAGGTGGCCGGGGATGAGAAGGGAAAGATCTTCATTCAAACTTTATTTGTTAATTTTCAAGTTTGCAGGAATTTCAGCTTTTTCACAGCTTATAGCGGCATTGGAAGTTTTTATGACATGGAATTCAACTCTTCGATTGAATTCTCTTCCTTCCGGGGCGTCTGATCCGTTACTATGCTTATTTATTGCAATAAAGCTGGATTCCCCATAGGCTTTTGCATTCAGGCGTTGCTTTTCAATCCCGCTTTTCAGGAGAAAATCAACAACTGAGCTTGAACGTCTGCTAGACAGCTGTTTGTTGTAGGCATCAGAGCCTTTTGCATCTGTATGACCGGCGATCTCAAGAATAAGGTCCGGGTTTTCATTTAGTACAGCCAGAACACTTTTTACTTTATTCAACTCGTTTGCACTGATAGAGGCACTATTATATGCAAAATATACATTCCCTAAAACAATGGGCTTTACCTGGGAGGCTTTAAGATTTATGTCTATAATAATTTCGCCAACAGAATAATTGTCAGGAATAACAAAGGGTTTAGATTCTGCCAGATAAGCATCGGCTTCTACAAGCATACGGTAGTTTCCCGGTATATTGGAAACTGCAGAATAATTTCCTTCAGGAGCCTGTGCAAAGAATATTTGACTTGTTCCCGGTTTATCAGCCCTAATCCAGATCTTAACCTGATCTTTATTGATGCTACTAACTGATTCCAGGCTGATATTACCTTTAAGTTCAACCTGTCTGGGGTTCATGTCAGAGAATATCTCAAGAAAATAGATATCATATTTGCCTTTGGAATCTTCAAAATCAGCTCTTGAAAGATATCCGTTTTTCCCTCCATGTACAGGAATGAAAAACATGTCATCGTCTGATGTATTGATGGGGTAGCCTATATTTTGGGGTTTAGTGAAAGTGCCGTCATCATTGAATAAGGAGTAAAAAATATCAAATCCCCCCATGCCTGAATGTCCCTGTGAGGAAAAATACAGAGTTTTATTATTAGCGCAAACAAATGGAGTTTCTTCATTAAACTGGGTATTGATAGTGGGTCCAAGATTTATGGGAGGGTCCCATTCTCCAGTGTCAGGATTTTTAAGGGTTTTGTAGATATCAAGGCCTCCATATCCATTGGGCCGGTTACTGGTAAAATATATTGTATTGCCATCGGGTGAGAAAGAAGCATGAGATTCCCAGAATTTTGTATTGATTGGTTTACCCATTTTCTCAACAGGAGTCCATTTTCCATTAATGAACTGACTTAGAAAAATATCACTATTGAATTTGTCATTCCAGGTAAGAAGTAATATTTTCCCGTCATTCGACAAACCAGTAGGATAATGATCACCATCAGATTTAATATCTGGTGTAATATTAATTTTGCTTCCCCAAACCCCATTTCGGTTTTTGGCACTAAACACGGCATCATAAAATTTCTGTTTGGAAACAAAAATCATAGTAGAGCCATCATTCGAAATTACAGCATCGAATTCATTACTATCGGTGTTGATCTTGCTTCCAAGATTTATTGATTCGTAATAAACCCTGTTTTTAATCATTTTGCCGGAGTTATCACACGCTGCTATTTGTTGATTTACGAAATTAATATTGACAGAATCGGAAGACTCCAGTAAATTGATGTACCTGGTATATTCATCCCTGGCCTTTTCGAATTGATTCTGAATATGATAAGCTGTAGCAAGGAAGAAAATTGCTTCCTCGGGGGCTCTTACTTCTTTATAATTTCCTTCTTTATAGTCATTCGTAATATTTGTTACTGCTTTTTCCAGGTAAGCAATAGATTTTTCTTTCTGACCGGCCATATTTATATAGCAAAGTCCAATTTTATAGTTAATATTTGCACTATTTGGGTCCTGATTGTAAACTGTTTGATAAAATGGCAAGGCATCAATATAGGCTTCATAAGCCAGGAAATATTCCCCATCCAGGAAAGCCTCTTTGATTTCTTTTGAATCCTGACCGAATACAGACGTTGTGAAAACTGCCAGAGTGATTATAAAAATGATCCTTTTCATAGTGTATAGTTTAATACAAAGGCCAATGAATTTCCAGAACTTTGAACATCAGGCAAATCTTAATATGCCCATAAAATTATGCATTTCTTAGTAAATATAACTTTTGTAATATAACAAATTTAATAAATATATTGGAATATAGTTATTGCTTTTGACAAATTTTAACCCGAATTATTAATGGTCAGATATTTGAAATCCAGGAGAATTTGAATTTGTATATAAGCTTAATAAAAAGCCGGTTCAAAAACCGGCTTTCAAAAATCGCATTTTAAAAATTAGATTTTATTCTTGATTCTTTTTTTTTCTTTTCCATACCAGGATTACAATCGTAGAACTTGCAAATGCTATAAGAACAAAGATTCCAACTTTACCAGCTGTGCTCATGCCACCAGCCTCTTCTTCCAGGATCAAATCTTTAACCTTAGTCAGATCGATATCTGTTTCAGAGATAATATCAATGAGCAGATTCATCAGGTCGGCAGTGGAAAATCCAAGTTCTTCTTTATGATCCAGTAAATATTGAATGAGGTCTGAGATGCTGTTTATTTTCTCCTTCTTAAGATCAAGATTCTCAAGGGCAGATCTGAGATTCCCGGGTTGAGCTGTAGCAATCATACAGTTTACAAAACTATCAACATCAGGATTCCCGTTTCCTGCAAGTTTTGCCAGAAGCAATGCCAGTTCTTCTTCAGTATATCCAAGCAATGCTGCATTTTCTGTCAGAAATGCGATAAGTTCGTAAGTAGAATAAATTTCCTCTTTTTCAGGCTCAAGTTCCTCAAGAACATCTTTCAGATCTCCTTGCGCAAGAGAGTCAAGAATATTCCTCATTTCTGCCAGTTTCCGGTCTTCTTCAGACACCATCTTCGTCAAAGCTTGTTGAACTTCAATAGAAATAATCCCTTCTTCCAGGTTAGCCAGATGATCAGTTAAATCATTGATATTTGAAATATTGAGCTCGTCCAGTTGAAGAGTATCCAGCAGGGTTTTAAGCTCTCCTGAAGAATTGTTCTTGAGGTTTGCGTAGAAATTATGTAAATTCCTATTATTGCGTGCAGCTATTAAGAATAACAGATTATCAACATCTTCTTTGGAATAATCATGTTGATCTGCCTGATCCAGTAAATATGTGACAAACATATCTGAACTGGAGATTTTATTTTCGGCAAGATCTGCTTCTTCAATTGTTGTCTTCAAACCACCTTCTGCATAATGACCCAGGCGATTTCTGAATGCAATTACTTCCTCACTCACAATAAAATCTTCAACTACATCTTCTTCATCCTGTTCTTCTGCTATGGCCAGGATTGGTGCAGCAACTGGAACAAAGAAGTTAAGGGATCTGGTTTCAGTGTTCCCGTATCTATCGGTTAGTGTAAACTGCAAGTTGTTTTCTCCCTCAATAGTTTTATATCTGTAAGTATAAATAGAGTCTTTCATAAGAAACTCTTGCGATGAGCTAAGACTTGTATCCTGGAAAGATTCAACCAGAAGAATGGCGCCAGGTTCTACCTGAAGTGCTATGTCTATGGTGTCATTTTCAAAGGTATAGGTGCTATCTACAAGTTGAAGATCTGCTGATACATCCAAAAGCTTAAGAAGGGTTTGGGACATAACTACTACAGAATCTTCCAGAAATAATGGTAAGGAAATATGCTGGCTAATAGTTTCAAATCCTTCTCCTTCAAATAATAAATCGTATTCCCCGGCAGCAACAACAAAATCATATTCTCCTTCAGAGTTTGGACTCAAAACTGTATTAGTGTCTTTTTTGGTGCTTTCGATGACATGAATGTTTACCTCGGCAAGAAGATCAACAGGTACAGTTCCAATAGAAACAATACCTTTTACCAGGAACTTTCTGGGATGTTCATCTGAAAAAATTGCCAAACGGAATATATCCATTTCCCCGAAACCCGATTCAGAAAACATAGAATAATATGCATAATAACCATCTCCAACAGGTTGGTAGAACAGGTCATTATCAGAAGTGTTGATGGGGTAACCCATGTTCAGAGGGGAACTCCATTCATTGTTTTCAAACAGGGAAGAATAGAATATATCGTATCCTCCGATATTGAAGTGACCATAGGAACTGAAGTACAGGGTTTTTCCGTCTTCACTAATAAAAGGAGTTTCCTCATTGTAATCAGTATTGATGTTAGGTCCAAGATTCAATGGAGGGCCCCATTGGCCAAGACTGTCTTTTTCAGATTTATAAATATCAAGACCTCCAAGTCCTCCCTTTCTGTTGCTTGTAAAATATAAAGTCTGGCCATCTTTCGACTCACAGGCATGGGATTCCCAGTATTTTGTATTAATATTCTCATTTAATTTCTCAACCGGTTGCCAGCGTCCATCAATATATTTACTGGTGTAAATATTCCCGTCATAATTGTCATTTTTATACAGGTACAAGGTTTTTCCGTCAAAGGAAATAGAAGAGGAATAGAAATCCTGATCGATGCCAAAATCTGGTGTAAGGTTGATGGGGTTTGTCCATTTACCATCTACTTTTTTCGAGAAGAAAACGGCATCATAAAAAGCTAGTTTTTGAGTGTAAACAAGCGTTTGTTCATCCCCTGAAACAACCGGACTGAAATCGGAGCGGCGAGTATTTATTGTCCCCCCAAGATTAGAATAGCTGATGTATAAAGGTACTTTCTGAAGCTTTATGGCATTTTGGCAGGTGCGTATCTGGTGGTCAACAATATTTACATCATATACTTTTTCATCCAGATTTTCTTTGAAATAAGTATAAGTTTCAATGGCTTGCTCCAGCTTATTGTTTACCCTATAGGCATCTCCCAAATAAAAATAAGCATCAAGCGGAGCCCCGGTTTCCTTGATTGATCTTTCTTTATATTTTGGGTTGATATCAGTAATTGCTTTTTCCAGATAGCTGATCGACAGTTCTTTATCGCCAGGTGTATTTAAGTAGCAAATACCAATTCTGTAATTCAGTTTATTGTTTTCAGGGAACAATCTTAATAAATCCCTGTAGATGGGTAAAGCTTCATTGTATTCTTCAAACAGGAAATAGGATTCAGCTTCGCTAAAAAGTTCTTTTATCTCTGCTTTGCTCTGCGCAAACAAGGGAGTGAATATTAACAAAAAGAATATGGAGAAGGTGAGATAGATCCTTTTCATATATTAATGGCCATTATGCATACGAAAATAGAAATTAAATCGAAAGATATGAAATTAATATGATGAAATTGTTTTTTCAGGTGTTAAGTAAGTGTTTTTAATACTCAAAATGTCCTGCTGCTATCAAATTGTTCAAGATAATCTGCAACTCTTTTCAGGAACATTCCCCCAAGGGCACCATCAACAACACGATGATCGTATGATAAGGAAAGAATCATTTTGTGCCGGATGCCAATACTGTCTCCCATAGGAGTTTCAATGACTGCAGGTTTTTTCACAATTGCTCCAACACCGAGTATAGCAGCTTCTGGCTGATTGATTATAGGTGTGCCGGTGATATTCTGAAAAGAACCAAAATTGGTAATGGTAAAGGTTCCTCCTGTAATTTCATTTGGAATGAGCTTATTCCCCCGAGCACGCTTTGCCAAATCGTTTACTGATTTTGCCAGACCAAGCAGGTTTTTTTCATCTGCATTTTTAATTACAGGTACAATCAGGTTCCCAGATGGCAGAGCTGTGGCCATACCAATGTTAATTTTCTTCTTAACAATAATATGTGAGCCATCCACTGAAACATTGACCATAGGGAAGTCCCTGAGTGCTTTTGCAGTAGCTTCAATAAATAAGGGAGTGAAAGTGATTTTTTGTTTTTCTTTGATGAAAAAAACATCTTTCACCTTGTTTCTCCAGGCAACAAGATTAGTTACATCGGCTTCAACAAAAGAAGTAACATGTGGTGATGTTTTCTTGGATTGAACCATATGCTCAGCAATGAGTTTTCTCATTCTGTCCATCTCTACAATTTCTTCATCTGCTCTGGCATATACCGGTTCCTGACTTTTGGCCGGTGCAGGTTCAGCTTTCTTTTCTTTAGGAATTGTTTGAGGCACCGTATCAGTGATTAGATGTTCTGATAATGATGCAGGTTCCTGCCCATCAAGAAGTTGCAAAATATCTGCCTTTGTAATCCTTCCATTAGACCCACTTCCTTCTATCTCATCCAGTTTATTGACGGAAATTCCTTCTTCTTTAATCATTTTACGTACCAGTGGGGATAAAAATTTTCCCGATGGTGTACGCTTATCTGTACCAGAAGTGGATTGAACTATTTCCTGTGAATCTTGAGAGTTGTCTGGTTCAGCAACAGCTTCGAAGGTGACTTTTTCAACTTCTTTCAATACTTCTGGTCGATTTGGTTCTGGTTCCTCTGTTTCTGTTTCCAGGATGAGTAACAATTCGCCAACCTTCGGAATATCACCTTCTTTAAGTATTAGTTCTTTAATTGTTCCGGCTTCCGGAGCAGGAATCTCCGAATCCACTTTATCGGTTGCAACTTCAACCAGTGAATCATCTTCTTCTACATGATCACCAATATTTACAAGAAATTTTGTTATCGTTGCTTCAATAACACCTTCTCCCATCGACGGAAGGAGAATTTCTACTTTTGCCATCTTAAAATGCTTTTATTTAGTCTAAATAATGCGTAAAAATACAAAAAAAATATGAGTTTGAAAGAATTCTGTCAATCCTTTCCTAATTCTTTCAAACCTTGTATGATCAGATATAAATCAAGATAGATTGTGTAATTTTTTGCATAATTTATATTCGTTTTCTCAACTTCCTGATCTGATAATTGGTATGCCTTAGTTTTCATTACTGTGGTTAAAACACCCTTTCGGATATGGGGTAAAAAAAGGTCATTTGAAGCATTATGGTATCCTACCCAACTGAGTTTACCGTTTAATACCAGAAGAATATTCTTAAAGAAGTTCCCTGGGTTTTTAACTACTGCAAATAGAATGGGGTACAGGGCAAAGAAAAGAATTGATACCAGAATATCCAGTACTCTTTTTTTGAGACGATTAGATTTCTTCCCAATAGTATTTATCTCGTAAAAATACAGGTCTCCCTGCAGGTTCTTGGAATTGCTTCCGATAAGGGAAAAACTTTCAGGTGGAGCTATCTTAAATTCCAGTGGGTATGCCTCAAGTTTTATCATGCAGGAAATGATTTCATTAATGCTGATGTCCTGGGAGCAAAAAATCAATTCATCAATTTTAAAATAGTTAACAATCTCTGCAATTTGAGATACGTCTCCATGATGAACCTGTTTGATTTTTCCATTTTCCGGAGTAATAGTTTTAATAAACTCGGGCACCAGGCCAATCTGGTTAAGTAGGGTTTTGATTCTATTAGTTTCTCCTTCATTTCCTGCTATTAAGATCTTCTTTTTTCTGGAATTATAAAATTTAAAATGACTTCCTGGAAGCTGGTTAAGAACTATGCGAATCAGGGTGGTGATACTAATGGTCCAGATACCTCCCAACAGAATTAATGCCCTTGAGAATCTCAGGCTATTGGGTAATAATGCGTAAATGAGCAGTATGATCAAACTACCGGTAATAATTGCCTTCACCTGTTTAAGCAGACGAATTGGCATGGAATAAGCTGAGAAAAAAATACCTGACAAAATCCATATGGCAGTATATGAGGGGACAACAAATTGCATAAACAAATCCGGGAAATGATCCGGGTTCCCAAATTTAAATTTTCCCCAGGCTGGCGTTATGAGAATATAACCTGCATATATTGCAATGATATCCAGTAATGGGAGAACCGAAGAAAGAAAGATTCTTTTTACTACTGAGAGACTTGCCCTAAAGTAGATGGCGATGGATATAAGAAAGGATAAAAGTCTGATATTTTTCCTGGAAAAGTGTTTCCTGGCAAAAATGATCATTGCTTTATAAAACAAGCTTATGTAGTTAAGACTGCCTTTCCTGGTACTTTCCCCCTTGTAATGAATAATTCTTGTTTCCGGATAATAGTAGTTATGAAAACCATTGTTTATTATTCTGTAGGATAGATCAATATCTTCTCCGTACATGAAGAAGTCTTCATCAAAAGGCCCAATTTGATCAATTACAGTTTTGCGTAGAAACATAAATGCTCCTGTAAGAATTTCAACGGAACGGGTTTTTTCCGGATCTAAATATCCCAGGTGATATTTACCAAAAAGCTTAGATCGGGGGAATAATGCAGATAGTCCGAAAACTTTGAAAAAAGCCACTACCGGTGTGGGCAGTGATCTTTTAGATTCAGGTAGAAATTTACCTTCTCCATCAATCATTTTTACACCCAAGGCACCGGCATCAGGATGTTGATTCATAAAATCGATACATTTATGGAATGTGCTTTCTTCTACAACCGTATCCGGGTTCAGGATCAACAGGTATTTCCCTTTTGCCTGGCTTATTGCCTGGTTGTTGGCTTTTGCAAAACCCACGTTTTCCCGGTTTTCAATAAGTTGGATATCCGGAAATTTTTCATTTACCATTTGGCAGGAACCATCTACGGAGTTGTTATCCGTTACAATAACCTCTCCATCGATTCCTGCAAGGGCCTGTTTTACAGAAATAAGGCATTGTTCCAGGAAGTACTTTACATTATAATTGACTATAATGACAGATAGATCCATATTGCAATATGCTTTGATTTCAAAGATAATACAGAAAACATGAATAAGTCTTTAGTTTGAAAAGAATGAGCCTCAGAGTGCATTCGAACAGATCTTTATTGAGAAAGAGAATCTTCAAAAAGAGTTCGGTTTACCAGAGATCTTCCAAGAGTAACTTCATCAGCATATTCAATTTCATCACCCACCGAAACCCCTCTGGCCAGTGTGGTAATTTTAATTTTATAGGACTGGAATTTTCGATACAGGTAAAAATTTGTGGTATCCCCTTCCATTGTGGTTCTCAAGGCAAATATCAGTTCTTCGACTTCATTATTTTTAATTTTCTTCTCCAGTATATCGATCTTCAGATCATCAGGACCAAGCCCATCCATGGGTGAAATAATGCCTCCAAGAACATGGTATATCCCATAATATTGGTTGGTGTTCTCAATTGCCATTACATCCTGAATATTTTCAACCACACAAATGCTTTTCTTATTTCTAGCCGGATTGACACAAATGCTGCAAATATCTGTGTCAGAAATATTATTGCAACTTCTGCAATAACGTATGTTTTCTTTCAGTTTGATCAGGGTGTTCCCAAAATGTTTTACTTCTTTCTCATCTTGCCTGAGCAAATGCAGTACCAAACGAAGAGCTGTTTTTCTCCCAATTCCTGGCAAACTGGAAAACTCCTCCACAGAATCTTCAAGCAAGCGGGATGGAAATTGATTGAGAGACATAGATTTTGTTTTTATTAAATTGTGCTTCAAAAATAATATCCTTTAGCAGGCAAAACAATTTTTTTCGTTTAAATCAGTGAGATTATGATATTAAAAGGTGAAAACGTATAAAAAACATTAAAATGAACTACTGCCTGTCGGCCTTGCTCTGCCGAAGCGGCTACGCGAAGGCGCAGCAGACTGGAATCCCGACTGCCACGCACATCAGAATCTTATCAGCTTGTAATATTCATCATTTGCTATGGATGGAAAAATTAATTTACCTTTGAGATTTCCAACTGTTTGTCACTTGCCACATAGCTGGTGCCTCTGCAAAGCTACAATGATAGACGGACACTGACAGAATTAGGTGGGAAGTAATATTAATCTTACAGATTCTATATTCGTCATTATTCATTAACCAATATTCATTTTTCAATAATCAATAATCATTATCTTATGAGTCCCTTCCTGGTTTTTAGTGTCATTGCCGGATATTTCATCATCCTTATTTTTATATCTTACCTAACTTCAAGAGATTCAAGCAATGAAACTTTTTTTACCGGAAACCGACAATCTCCCTGGTTTGTAGTGGCCTTTGGAATGATTGGAGCATCACTTTCCGGGGTTACTTTCATATCTGTTCCAGGAGAGGTTGGGGCTTTGATTTCTGCTGATGAACCAACTTATAAAGCATTTTCTTACTTTCAGCTTGTTCTGGGGTATTTGCTCGGCTACTTTGTAATAGCCAACGTGTTAATGCCTGTGTATTACAAGCTTAAGCTGGTAACTATTTATTCCTATCTGGAGGAGAGGTTTGGAATAAAAACCTATAAAACCGGTTCTTTATTTTTTCTCTTTTCACAAACTATGGGAGCTTCATTGAGATTATTCCTGGTTGCCGGGGTATTGCAAATTGCTTTTTTTGATACTTATGGAATCCCTTTTGTTGTGACGGTTGCCATTACAATTCTACTGATATGGATATATACTTTTAGGGCAGGGATAAAAACCATAGTCTGGACAGATACCTTACAAACCTTTTTTATGCTTTTAGCTGTGGTAATTACCGTGATCGTAATCTCAAAAACTTTAAATCTGTCATTTTCAGGATTGGTTTCTACAATTGAAGATCATAAGTATTCAAAAATATTTGTATGGGACTGGAAAAGCTCAAAATTTTTCGTGAAGCAATTCTTTTCAGGAGCATTTATTGCCATTGTAATGACCGGACTCGATCAAAATATGATGCAGAAGAATTTAACCTGTAGAAATTTGGGTGAAGCAAAAAAGAATATGTATTGGTTTAGCTGGATACTGGTACCTGTAAATTTCTTGTTCCTGAGTCTTGGACTGCTTCTTTACCTTTATGCCGCAGAAAAAGGAATTGCTATTCCTGAACGGTCTGATGATCTATATCCAATACTTGCACTTAGATATTTTTCTTCATTTGTTGGAATAATATTTTTGCTGGGAATAATAGCTGCTGCTTTTTCCAGCGCCGATTCTGCCCTTACAGCTTTAACTACGGCCTTTTGTGTGGATTTTCTGAATTTAAAAGAACTTCCTGAACGGCGGAAAACGCGAAGCAGATTGTTCGTACATATTGGCTTTTCTTTACTTCTGTTTTTAGTGATTATTGTATTCAGACTTATCAATAACGACAGCGTGATTACTGCAGTTTTTAAAGTGGCGGGATATACTTATGGACCATTACTTGGTTTATATACTTATGGGCTTTTTACAAAATGGAAAGTTAGAGACTCATTTGTGCCATTCGTTGCCGTTTTTGCACCTGTTCTTACCTTCTTTATAAGTCACTATTCTGGTAAGATAATCCCAGGCTATAATATGGGATTTGAACTCCTTATCATCAATGGCCTTATAACATTTATTGGTTTGATGATCATAAGAAAGAAGTAGGCGGGAAAAGATAAAAGATAAAAGAGAAAGACTCATAACCCAGTCCCAAACTTTCAATTTCAACATGTCCAATTTTCATCTTAAGTGAAAACAGCTCGTCTGACCACTAATGGTTAAGACCAAAGGACAGACTTATCTTTTTAACCCGGAAAATGCATGCATTTTCTGCGATTTTAAGACTATATCAGCAAATTTAGATCATTTCCTGAGTTTCGCAACTATTGTTTCCCCCAATAGATTTCAATTATAATATATTGTTAATCAATATTTAGCGTTTATTATTTTTGGCAGTTCGGGTGTCCCGTGTATTTTTGTACCATGTTCGTTCGAAAAAAACATA
>DAOWNN010000155.1 GCA_030642585.1 Bacteroidota bacterium
AAAATTGGAACTCTGTGGTTTAACACAATTGTATTGTGGATAATGAGCTTGATCTTATATGTAGTGCTTGCTTCTGATCTGGGAGGAAAAACAAGTGAATGGATCATTCGATACAAACAAAGTAAAGAATTTAAGGATACTGAGGCATGAATAAAAACTTAGTAAGCAATTTTATGTTATAAATTTCATAAAAAATACATATCTTAGATTTAATATTTAAAAAATAGTTAATAAAGGAAGTTTAATAACGAATCAAAATCAAACTGTTATGAAGATCAAGCTTATAATTTTCGCATGTATTCTTGGTGTCATTCATGTTTTTTCAGGCTGTAAGTTTAACAAAACCGGGGAAGACAAGTCAACATCTACAGAAGACATTCTCACTCTGGATGACCTGGAGGGAGAACCGGAAATTCTGGAAGATATACTCTTTCTCTTTCCTTCGCCTGGAGAAATAGTTGAGGGATTTTTCAATTCAGAACTTGAATACAAACCCGGACTTGTAAATTCAATTGAAAATTTAGATTCTTACCTTGGATCAAGGTCTCAAGCCTTGAATCTGGGCATTTATGTTGCCGACCTGGCATATTTGGCGAAAAATAGTTTAACCGGGGAATCTGTTGATTATCTTAAAGCTGTTCAATCTCTCAGTGCCAAAGTAGGTGTATCTACTGAAATTTTTGAGACCCTGATGGAAAGAGCTAAGGCAAATATTAATAACCCAGATACTATTCTTGTGATTTCAAATGAGGCCTTCTATAAAATGTTCACTTTCCTTGAAACCAGCAAGAAAGAAAACACTCTTGCAATAATCTCGGCCGGAGCTTATATTGAAAGTTTATACCTGGTTATGGAGTCAAGAGATGAGTATAACGAAGATGATCCGGTATTTGCACAAATCTGTGAAATGAAATATCCTTTCGACAACCTGCTATCCAGGGCAAGAAATTATACTGATGATAAGAATGTAGAAAGCATATGTAAATACCTGAATTCAATCAATCATACTTTTGATCAATTAGCTGTGGAGGAAATGGAGACAGTAGTGACAAAAAGTGAAGGACAGCTTAACATTGGCGGAGGTGTGTGTTTTATTTTTTCCGAGGTAAATTTTATAGAAATGAAATCTACAATTCATTCCATCAGAACCGAAATTACTAGTATTTAATCTATTAATATCCATTGTCATGAAATATTTTAAAAAAGTACAATTATCTCTTTTACTGGTCCTTGCTTCCACTCTTTTGGGGTATGGACAATTTTGTGCTGATTTTCATAAGACAGGTGATTGCAGAGCTGACCTGGAGCCTTCCTACAGGTACTATGACCAATCCAGAAGTGATATGATTGGAGTTGGGTACACCTTGAAGTATAATGTTATATTTTATGGAAAAAGAAATTACAAGATCTCGTTTTGTACTAATAAGAATTATTACCCTGTGCATTTTAAGCTAATAGATGCATTAACTGAAAAAGTTCTTTATGATAATAAAGATGATGATTACCTGGAATCTCTTGGATTTGCAATGGAAAACACAAAACAGATTCTGATTGAGGTTGAAGTGATTGCAGAAAAGGCAAGTGACAGGGAAATTGAAGAATTTTACCCATGCATTGGCATGTTTCTGCAGTTTAAGACATCAGAAGAATAATTAATTGAATCTTTAGTTCTTTATCCAGGTAGCCTTCACCTTGGTTAAAACTTAGTCGATAAGTATAAATATCTCCCTCTCTCTTTATCAGCTCTGCACCCTCTAGCATAGCGGGTTGCCAATCCCTGCAATAAAGGCTGAAAAACTCTGTATTTCCCCCTTTGCCCTGGAAGTTTAATATATACTCATCATTAACCAATTGCTGCTTCAATAACCTGAATCCCCTCGATTTATTTCCCGGTTGAGGGTTGGAAACCAGTGGAAGTACACAAATCCCTCCCCGATGATAAATAATCAGGTCCCCTTCTACACCTAAATTCAGTTTAAGCTCCAGTCTTAGAAAACCTCCAGCTTCCTCAGTAATTACGTAATCGACAGGTCTTCCGTTCCAACTAATCTGTCCGAATTCAGTTCCCGGAGGGAAAACAGGTTCAAAACTAAGTGACATGTTTTTCCTGGAATTTGTTTGAAAAAGGTAAGAGCTTCTAAGGCTATCCCTGGTCATCTTCATAGATACATTTGTCTTCCCGATCCTCAGATTTTCAAAACTAAAATTATCCCAATTTGGAGGCAAGGCTGGAGATAATTCCAGGCTTTGCGAAAGAGCATCTGGTTTAAATCCAAGCATTCCTTCCAGAATTGGTTGCAAGGCCATGGTTTCAGACCAGCACTGATGCCTGCATACTCCTGAAGGCTGATATTCCATTCCATTCAAAACTTCTTCAATATAGCCCCTGCCCCAGTATTTATATATCTGGAGATTGTTCATTATATGCTGAAATCCATGCAGATAGTGTCCTCCCTCATATTCAGCCAAAGCAGTCCAGCCCGTATAAAGAGGCCAAACACTACCGGTATGATATCCATCAGGGTGAAACAGATCACTATCCTCTGGAACAATTCGTACTCCCCAATCACTGCTGAATCCATTACCACAAAACCTTTCCAATACCGGATTAACTTTTTCATCATTTACCTGGCCAAAATATATTGGTATAGCAGGCATTATAGTTAGTTCCGGGTTAAACGTACCATCCGGATATTTACCATAATGAAAAAATGCCATTTCTTCATTCCAGAAATCTTTATTGATAATCTGAAATACTTCGATGGCATCATCGGCATAATAATCTGACACGGCATCCATTCCAAGGGCCTTTGTCATGTAGGATGCTTCTTCCAAAGCTTTTGCCCAACATGAAGTCAGGTATAAGGTAGACTGTGAACCATACAAGCCACCTCCTTCAACCCAGCCATGTCCCACATTTACATTTTCAATAAGCTTATCCCCATTCACATCGGTAGAATAACAAAACTGTAAAGCTTTTTCAATCCTTGCCCAGTTCTCTCTTATAAATCCAAGATCACCTGAGTGCTTCAGGTATTTTCCTGCCAAAACTATAAAAAGTGGTGTGGCATCAGCAGCATCGTAATGTACCACACCAGAGGTACTGACCTCATGAAAGATCTTTCCATTTACATCCTGGAATTTCAGGTAAAATTCAAGTTGTTTCCGAACATTCTCAAAGTCACCATAATCAAGCAAAGCCATACTACTCCATTGACCATCACGTCCAAAATACCAGGCATAACCTGGCCTCCCACTTACTTCCTGTGCTCCATCCCATCCATGTGCAGAACTTGCATACCCGGCAACCAGGGCAGTTCCAAGGCCCGGAGTCTCAACCAGAAATTTATCAGCAGCCAACAATGCCCATGCATAAGCCTCATTGAATGTTGTATCCGGACTTACAAGGATTGTTTTATTATTAAGTAAATCCAGTGAATGGTCTCTAGCTTGCTCAAATATCTTTCGTGGTTGTGAAAAAGCTTCATTAAAACTAGTTCCTGCCAGCTCCAGGCCTTCTGATGAAGCAGAAAAAACAAAATAGAAATCTTCATTCATGTTTAACTGGTAGGTTGCAGCACCTGAAAAGCCCCAGGCAAATTCTGATTTTTTGGGATAAGCAAATGGAATTTGGCCTTCTTCATCGGCAGAGCCAAGATGTTTCCAGTCTGGTTCTATAGAGGCTCCCAGAATACCTACCATATCCCCAGCTTCATTTTGCAATATTAAAGTTCTGGAAGTGGTATCATCTGAATATAAAACATTACCGGTAGTTTTTTCAGAATAGGGCCACATTCTGCGGAGATTTGAACGAAACCTGAGATAAAATTTTGCCGGATATGTCCCCCTGTATTCATATCGCATTATGGCCTGAGATTTTCCTGGCGCCACTGTGATCCATTCGTTCAGATATGCCTTTTTGAACTTATATTGCCTGAAAAATATTCCGGGATAAATCCAAATTTCAGGTTCTTCCTCACTCAGCCAGAAAATATTTCCTCCATTATCAAATGAAATACCTGCCTCATAATCACGAAGTGCCATAAAAGGATGAGCCCAGATCTCTTCAATACCACCCTTTTCCAATCCCATCAGCAGCATTTTCCGACCACTTACTTCCATATAATCAGAACCACCGGTGAGTGAATAAATATGTGGAAGGCCCGACAAGTCAGGTATTACCCAACTTGTATCAGGTATAAGCAAATATAATGAATCGGTGTAAGTTTCACCTGCTTTAACTTGTTTGGAAGTGCCAGGCCAATAATTTGCCGGGTTCGAATTTCCACTATTAAGATATTGTAAGGTATTTTGCAAAAAACGGTTCAATTGCTCCCTCTGCTGATTATGCATACCCAACATCATATAAGATCCAATGCTTATTATCTTACCCTTGCCCTTTTTCCACTCGAACATCAATCTTGATTGTTCTTTCAACCGTATATATGCCCAATCAACTGCAATGGTTTTTCCATTTTGAGGAATATTCTCACCGAAATAACCAATTTGACGGCAAAGTATGTCTTTATCAGGTCCAAAGATGAATGCACCACCGTGTAATCCTTCAAAAACAGGGTGATCAAGAAAAGAATGTAAACCCATTTTTCTACCATAGCCACCATCTTCAGCAAGAATATAGTTTTTTTCAGGAGGGATTTTTTCCAATTCCAGTACTGAAATAAGCAAAGCTGCCTCCTGGCTAAGCAGCAACTTCCCTCCCTTCTCAAAGTAAACTTGCAGTAGTTGAATTGTTGAAGGATCAAGTACTAACTCATCATAAGCCAATGAATCCTCTTCGTGAAACCATAAAAGATCCACCTCATTAAGTTTTTCCTCATTGAGGTCATTAAATGAAATATATACCGGTTCAAAGGAAGAATTTCGCTCCAGCCATTGAAAAGCAAGAAAAGAGGAAGTATCTTCCCTGTAGCTTTTCCCCTCACCCAAAACCCCCACCTTAACCGGATCAAGAGCAGTAATAAAATAATACAGGCTAATTAGGAAAATAAGAATAATAATATAAAATAAATATGTTCCATAACGTTGGATTAAGGCACCAATCTGTCTTTCCGAACCGGATGATTGATACGCAGGCTTAAACCTTGAAAATTGTATCATGAAAGATTCTGTTAATATGCATTACTCTTGGTTCCTGGTTCCTGGTTCCTGGTTCGGTTTTCTCCCGATTCTTTTTCTTTCCCTGCGCCCTTAGCCCTGTGCCTTTAGCCTTTTTCCCCTTATTCAGCATCCTTTACACACCTGAATCCAATGGTAGAACTACGATCAAACCCGGATGAAACCAATAATAACATCTGAGTTTCATCTAAGGGCTGCGGGCCTCCTTTCACATACCATATACTGGATGTTGGTTTAAAACAGCTGCCACCCCTGATAATTACAAAACGATAACTGCCATTATCGTATACATCATTCGTAAGTTGCCAGACATTACCCACCAGATCAGCAACTTTAAAGGGACTCTCACCTTTAGAAAAAGCATCTACAGGAGTCGGCCTGCCAAATGCATTGTTGCATTTTGTTCCGTGAAAAACTTTCCCCCATGGCCAGGTTCTACCATCATTACCCTGTGCAGCATATTGCCATTCTACTTCTGTAGGCAATCTCTTTTCTGCCCAATCAGCATACGCTCTGGCATCCTCCAGACTAACATACACAACCGGATACTTCGCCTGTCCAACAGGATAGGTGCTATTTTTCCAGTGCTTCAGGAAATTTGCAGGGTTTTCAGGTTTATAAA
>DAOWNN010000229.1 GCA_030642585.1 Bacteroidota bacterium
ACCTCACCCTATTCTATTGTATTAACTGAAACAATAGCCAGCAAGTTATTTGGAGAAGAAGACCCCATGGGGAAAATGGTCAGTTTAAATAACAAGAATGTATTTATGGTTACAGGTATATCTGAAACGCCTCCTTCAAATTCACATATCCAATTTAGCTGTCTTATTTCATTCATCTCCTTGTATGAAGATTCAAGGCTACACATGGGATGGGATGGCGGATGGCAATATCCCACCTATATACAACTTAATCCCGAAGCATCGATTGCAGACCTGAATGCAAAGATGCCTGCTTTTATGTACGAAAATATTAATAAAAAGTATGAGGCATTCGGAGCGCGACTTGAACCTGTTTTTGAACCTCTTACCAACATCTACCTTAATTCCCAGGCAGAAGATAGTAATGATCCAAGAGGTTCTGTTGCCAGTATTCTAATATTTTCATCTGTCTCATTATTCATTTTATTGCTGGCCTGTATAAATTTCATAAATCTAACCACAGCGCAAGGAATCTCACGAGCCAGGGAAGTTGGGATTAAAAAAACTTTTGGTGCAAAAAGAAGGACTCTGATAAAACAATTCATAAATGAATCAATGATAATGAGCTTTGTTGCTTTCCTGCTTGCATTACTGTTAATTGAATTTCTTCTGCCTCAACTAAATAGTCTTATAAATAAAAACCTTGTTCTTTTTTCTCGTTCCAACTTTATTATCATATTGGGATTCCCGCTCATTATAATTTTCGTAGGACTTATATCCGGAGGTTATCCTGCATTTTATCTTTCCGCCTTTAAACCCATGGCTGTTATACAGGGCAAGATAAATAGCGGATCCGGGAAACAACAAATTAGAAACATACTTGTATTATTCCAATTCTTTATCTCTGTTGTTCTTATCATTTTCACGATAGCATTGATTAAGCAAGTTCATTTTATGACCCATAAAGACATGGGGTTTCCGAAAGATAAAATCCTGATTTTGGATTTAGTCAGTGAAAAAGCCCGTGATAATTTTGCATTGATCAAGCAGGAATTAATAAGCATTCCTGAAATTCTGTCGGTAAGTGCTTCATCCAATTATCCGGGAAGAGGCCTGACCAGTAATGGATACCTGCCTGACGGACAGGAAAACCCGGTTATGATTCATGTAGTTGATATAGATTATGATTTTATTCAGACCTATGATTTAAAGATAAATTCAGGAAGAGGATTCAGCAAGGATTTTGGAAACGACGAAAATGCTTACCTGGTTAACCAGGCCTTAACAAAAGAAATGGCATGGAATGATGCTGTAGGGAAAAATATTTCCAGGGATGGGGTGCATGAAGTTATTGGTGAGGTGGCAAATTTTCATTTTGCACCTATGCATCAATCAGTCCGCCCATTGATTTTTACCATGAAGCCATATATGGGATATAATATTTTAAGCCTCAGGTATAATTCAAGCGATTTGAAATCTATGCTTAAATTGATTGAAAACAAATGGAAAGGCATTCTTCCTGAAGATCCTTTTTTGTATAGTTTCTTATCTGATGACTTATTATTGATGTATGAAGAAGAAAGGAAAACTGGCAGTTTACTACTTTTTCTAACAGTAATGGCAATATTAATTGCAGGTATGGGATTATTTGGATTGGCTTCATTTACCACCAGGCAAAGAACAAAGGAAATAGGAATCAAAAAAGTTCTGGGAGCCAGTTCCTTCTCAATACTTACGAATCTGGGCTTAAATTTTACATTCTGGGTTTTTATTGCAAATATTCTCGCATGGCCTGTTGCATTTTATCTAATTTCAGGTTTCCTTAAAGACTATGCATACAAGATTCAAATGCCCTACTCACTATTTATTCTTACAAGCCTGGCAACTTTTATCCTGGCCTGGATAACTATTGGATACCAGACTTATAAGGCTTCAATTACCAATCCTGTAAAGGCTTTGAGGCACGAGTAAACAATTACAAGGATGATCGGTGAGGGTTGAAAGTTAGTCAATCGGAAAGTTACGAGTAAAAAAAATTAAAGCTTAAAATGCTTGAGCCTGTTTATATTCAAACTGCGAAAAATGGTGTCCTCAAGGAACGTGTAAATGAAGCTTTTGCCAGGATGGAATCATGTTGCTTGTGTCCAAGAAGATGTAATGTAAACCGGAATGAAGAACAAAAAGGGATTTGCAAAACCGGCGAAAAAGCAAAAGTATCAAGTTTTCATCCCCATTTTGGTGAAGAGGCTCCCCTTGTCGGAATACACGGATCCGGGACTATTTTCTTTTCAAACTGCAATTTATTATGCAATTTTTGCCAGAACTATGATATTAGCCATTTGGGGCAAGGCACAGAAGTAAGCAACAAACAATTGGCAGGCTTCATGTTAGATCTACAGGAAAGAGGATGTCATAACATCAACCTGGTTACACCATCACACATAGTTCCTCAAATTCTTTCCGCACTGGAAGTCGCCACTTTAAATGGATTAAGGATTCCACTTGTTTACAATACAGGGGGGTATGATTCTCTTGAAACTTTACAACTACTGGATGGTATTATCGACATTTACATGCCTGATCTGAAATTTATGGACCCACAAGCTGCTATTCTATGTGGACTGCCGGAAGATTATTCCAAAATTGCAAAACAGGCAATTATTGAAATGCACAAGCAGGTTGGTGATCTGGAGGTAAGCACTTCCGGAATAGCCACTGGAGGTTTACTGGTCAGGCATCTTGTTATGCCTGGTAATTTGTGCAAGACAGATGAGGCCATGAGATTCATTGCTACAGAAATCTCAAAAAACACTTATGTAAATATTATGTCACAATACCATCCGGCTTATAAAGCAGTGAATATTGAAGGATTAAACAGGCAAATTTCCGAGACTGAATTTAAAGAAGCACTGGAATCAGGACACCGTAATGGGCTTTCAGGCTTATTTTAGTAAATTTCTGAGAACTGTAATTCTTGATTTTCAGGCTGAAAGTCTGGTATATCAAAGCCCTTATTAATTCTCGCTGGATTTTAGCCGTTCAGCATTTTCAGCCATTGTTAGCTTATCAATTAATTCCTGTATATCTCCGTTCAGAACAGCTTGCAAATTATACATTGTAAGGTTAATTCTATGATCAGTCACCCTTCCCTGGGGATAATTATAGGTCCTGATCTTGGCTGAACGATCACCGCTGGAAACCATAGTTTTCCTCTTGGAAGAAATTTCTTGCAGGTACTTTTGATATTCGAGGTCATAAAGCCTGGTACGAAGTTCTTCCATGGCTTTATTAAGGTTTTTAAGTTGAGATTTCTGATCCTGGCAGGTTACCACAATCCCTGTTGGAATATGTGTCAACCGTATTGCAGAATAGGTAGTATTAACTGACTGCCCACCAGGTCCTGAAGAACAATAAGTATCTTTCCTCACATCTTCAGTCTTGATCTCAACATCAAATTTTTCGGCTTCAGGCAGCACAGCCACTGATGCTGCAGAGGTATGAACCCTCCCCTGGGTTTCTGTCTGCGGCACCCTCTGAACCCTGTGTACCCCTGATTCGTACTTTAATATTCCATAAACTCCTGTACCACTAACTTTTAAAACAATCTCCTTGTATCCGCCAACGGTTCCCTCGGTGAATCTATTCACTTCAATTTTCCATCCCCTATCTTCAGAATATTTAGTATACATTCTCATCAATTCACCAGCAAAAATACTTGCTTCATCTCCCCCGGTTCCGGCTCTTATTTCCATCATTGCATTTTTTGAATCTTCCGGGTCAGAGGGAATTAAAAGAAGCTTAATTTTTTCCTCCATGGGAGCCAGTTTGGAGATCATTTCATCAAGCTCCTCCTTGGCCATTTCTCTCAATTCAGCATCATTTTTCTCGGTATTGAGCATATCCCTTGCAGATTGAATATTATTTAATACTGCTTTATAGGCTTCAAATGCTTCAATAACGGGCTCAATTTCCTTATACTCTTTGTTCAACTTCACATACCTCTTCATGTCAGTGATAGTATCCGGCTCACCCAGTTGGCGTGTAATTTCCTCAAAACGGTCTTTTACTCCTTCTAACTTATCTAAAATCAAATTTCCACTCATATCTTCTCTCATTAATTAAAAGTGGCTGTCTCCAAAGCGAATTTAGTGATTGTCGTCATCCTGAACTCCAGCCTGCCGGCAGGCAAGTGTTTCAGGATCTATTCATAATCAACAACTTAAGATTCTGAAATAAATTCAGAATGACATTGTTATTCACTTTTGAGACAGCCCCTATAATATTTAATCAGTTTGCAAAGTTAAGAAATAAATAGAAGATCGAACAGAAAGAACCAGGAGTTAGGGTGGAATGATGGAGAAATGGAATGTTGGAATAAAGAAATCATGTAATAGTTTTAGTAAGCTTTACTTTTATAAGTAATCTCTGTAGAGCGACTCTCTGAGTCGCTAATCGACCTGGAACGTCGATTTACAAATGCTTTCCCAAGTGGTTCAATGACCCGGTAACGGATTTTGCGAGTTTCCGGAAGGAAACGAAGCAATCTGTTTACTACTTCACCTATCTTTCATCCCGGGCATAGA
>DAOWNN010000176.1 GCA_030642585.1 Bacteroidota bacterium
GGTTGGTAATCGTGCCCATCGGGGTTGGCTCCAACCCTGGGATCCGGAAAATTCCGGTTCAGGTCCACACCACTTGCATTGTACCGTGTACGTCCTGCAGTTCTATAAAAACCATCCGTATTAGCCAATGGATTTATCCACAGCTCTGTACCATCCAGAAGATCAGTTACGTAAGCATTTGTCCCATAATTTGACAGGAGGTAATCAATAAGTCTTAGCATAAGTACAAAACCCAGGGTTTCGTCTCCATGCATGGTAGAGGTATAGAGAAATTCCGGTTCTGCCTCATCGATAGTGACATTATCTGAGAGCTTCACCACCAGCAACATTCTTCCTTCCACGCTATAGCCAAAAGTATCGAGCACACAAAGTGAAGGATAATTCAGCGTAAATTCTTGCATGATGGAATCGTATTCATCATAATCAGGATATTTTTCAAAGAAGCTCAGATCGGAAAAAGATTTGGTTCCCGGGCCCTCCGAATCAAAGTCAGGAGGATCTAAAACTATAAAATCCAGTCCAAACTCCAGGAACTTAGAAAAACCTGATTGATTAGCATAGGCGCGAACAAACTTTTCTGAAACATAATCGATAGATATTATGCGGGAAATCTCATTTAGTACATCTCTTTCAGGCCGGTCAAACTCTAATATCACCTCTCCTCTTTCCTCAATAAATTTCTTCGCAACTGAAACTGAAGAATCCTGTGCTACTACAAAGTGTGAGTATAGCAAAAAGAAAAATCCCGGTACAAGTAAATATCTAAACAGGCGAATCATATCTTAACCAGAAAAATTAAACATTAAAGCGGATGTGTAAGATATCACCATCTTGCACAACATAATTTTTTCCTTCTATGTGAAGTTTACCATTATCCTTACATGCCTGTTCTCCTTCCAGGCTAATGAAATCATCATAATGCATTACTTCAGCCCTTATAAAACCTCTTTCCAAATCGCTATGAATTATTCCTGCAGCTTGTGGTGCTGTCATTCCATCTTTCACTGTCCAGGCCCTTATCTCTTTTGGTCCAACCGTAAAAAAAGCATTCAAATTCAGCAGTTTGTAGGCTGACCTGATTAATTTATGAACGCCAGGTTCCTGCAATCCCGCTTCTTCCAGAAATTCATTTCTGTCTTCTTCATTCTCCAGTTCAGAGATATCTGCCTCCAGGGCAGCAGCTATGATAAGCATTTCTGCTTCTTCGTCTGCAATTGACTTTTTCAACTCATCCACATACCCATTTCCTTGTACGGAAGAGGCTTCATCAACGTTACAAACATACAGTACCGGCTTCGCAGTCAGCAACAATAAATCATCAACAAAATGCTGGTCATTAACCAGCACATCAATTGTTCTTACAGGCTGGAAATTCTCAAGGTGATCTTTATAAATTTTCAGTACTTCAAGCCCCTGTTTTGCTTCTTTATCTCCTGTTTTCGCGAGTTTTAAATACTTATCCATTTTCTTCTCAATGGATTCAAGATCTCTTACCTGCAGTTCAAAATCAACAATTTCCTTATCCCGAACCGGGTCTACAGACCCTTCTATATGAGAAAGGTTTTCATCATCAAAACACCTGATGACATGAATAAGAGCATCTGTATTTCGTATATCAGATAAAAAGTTATTCCCCATTCCCTCACCCTTGCTTGCTCCTTTTGCAAGCCCGGGAATATCCACAACATCAAGAGTGGCAGGAATCACTTTCCGGGTTTCCTGGATTTGTTCCAGCTTCTCAAGTCTTAAATCCGGAACATTCACCATTCCAATATTTGATTTACCAGAACTAAAAGCAAAATTTGTAATTTCAACTTTAGTATTCGAGATGCAATTATATAAGGTAGTTTTTCCAATATTGGTTAAACCAATAATACCACATTTCAAAGCCATAAATCTGTATTTTCCTTGTTTCGCACAAAAGTACATTTATTCTCTCTTTTAAAGAAACTATTAGTGTAAACTAAATGCTGGTCGGGGAAGCCGGTTTTTTTATACCTTTATAAGATAATCCACAATTATAATGGCATTAAGAAAGAAAATATCTGTGTTTCTTTTTATGGGAATCGGGATGATATTTCTACTTGAAACTTCTGCCCAGATACCATTGACAAGTGAAAAACCTGCCCCCCCAACAACAAGAATCCTGTTTTTGCTGGATTGCTCGCAGAGCATGAATGGGTACTGGGATAGCGACAGGAAAATCAATATTGCCAGGAAATTCCTGATCCATACAATAGACAGCCTTGAACAGCTTGATCATATACAGATGGCTCTTCGTGTGTACGGACATCAAAGTCCGGTACCTCCCCAGGACTGCAGTGACACCAGGTTGGAAGTCCCTTTTGCTGAAGGTAACGCTCCCAAAATAAGACAAAAGTTAAGATACCTGACTCCTAAAGGAACCACTCCTATTGCTAATTCACTCGCTGCATGCGGAAAAGATTTTCCCAGGTGCGATAATTGCAGGAATGTTATCATACTTATTACCGATGGAATAGAGGCTTGTGATGGTGATCCTTGTGCTGTTTCAACGGATCTTCAAAAAAAAGGAATCTACCTAAAGCCCTTTATCATTGGGATAGGACTTGACCCAAGCTTTACAAAAACCTTTGAATGTGTGGGCCGGTATTACAATGCCAATGAGGAAAGCAGCTTTAAAGATGTATTGGGGGTGGTAATTACAGAAGCTATAAATTCTACTACTGCCCAGGTAAACCTGTTGGATCAGGATGGGAACCCTTCTGAAACAAATGTAAATATGACCTTCTATAATTATGCCTCAGGAAAAGTGCTGCACAACTACATACACACTTTTAACAACCGGGGAAACCCCGACACTATCAACCTTGATCCCCTGATTGAATATAAACTTATTATCCATACACTCCCCCAGGTAGTGGTAGACAAGATAAGCCTGGCCAGGGGAAAACACAGCATAATTGCTGCAGACGTACCACAGGGGGTATTAAAAATAAACAACCGTGGAAACAGGTATCTTGATCTTCATGTGATTGTTAGAAAGCATAATGAGATGAACACTCTGAATATGCAAAAGATCAATGCAGAAGAAAAGTATTTAATTGGGAAATATGATCTTGAAATTCCTGTTCTTCCAAGAATTTTCGTGAATGGGATTGATATCAAACAGTCCACAACAACAAATATTACGCTGACAAGCCCGGGTGTTATCACTCTTCTTATGTCTAATCCGGGGTTTGGAAGTATTTATGTTGAAAGAGATAAGGAACTTGAATGGATTTATAATATTAGTTCTGACCTCAAGCATGAAACTATCGAGCTTCAGCCAGGAAACTATAAGATTGTTTTCCGGCCTAAATATGCCAAACGAAGTTTTTACACAACTATAAAAAATATTTCTGTTCGGTCAGGAAGTTCTCAATCGGTTAAGCTTTTTTAATAGACACAAATAAAGCTCCATACTGCCTGATAGCCGGGAGGCAGGATGCCCCTGGCTAGTATATTTTGCACCCTTTGCAAATTATTCTTTTGGGTGTCTTTTCCGGAAAACAGGAGAGATCAGCCAATTGATCCGATTGCCTCTTCCACTCCTTTAAGTATCTCACAGGAATGAACAAGTTCTTTCATCTTTGTATGATCCGGATACAAGGGCCTGTCTACATCCAGGAATTCTACATGCTTTCTTATTATTTCTTTTGCAACAGTCACTCCTTTCCCAAAAGCATACTCTCTGAAATCCAGGGCCTGGGCAGCTGCCATAAATTCGATCCCCAATATGCCATAAGCATTGTCCAGGATTTGAAAGTTCTTGATGGCTGTATTCATGCCCATAGACACAAAATCTTCCTGGTCAGCAGCAGCAGGAATAGATTGAATAGAAGCAGGTGCCGATAATATTCGTTGTTCAACTATTTGCATATCTGCAGTATACTGGCTCAACATTAATCCCGAAAACATCCCGGCTCCTTTAGTTAGAAAGGCCGGAAGCCCAACACTTAAAGCAGGGTTATTTAGCCTGTTCATTCTCCTTTCAGACAGGACGCTTATCATAGTGATTGCTATTCCAATCATATCCATTGGCAATGCTACCGGTGATCCCTGAAAATTAGCCCCTGAAAGTTGCATATCCTCTTCAGGAAAAAATATTGGATTATCCCCCACGCCATTGAGTTCTATTTCTACCTGAGACCTTGCATAAACCAGGGCATCATGGGCGGTTCCTATTACCTGTGGTGTAGATCGCATTGAATAGGCATCCTGAACCTTTGAAGCAACCTTACCCTGCTGAAGGTCTCCGCCTTCAATGAGTTTTCCTATTGCTTTTGCACTCCTGATGGCTCCCTTAAATCCTCTCACTTCATGCAACCTGGGAGTATAGGGTTTCATGTTTGCCTTAAGTGCTTCCAGTGACATTGCAGCTGCAATTTCTGCTTGCTTCAGCCAGTTGTTTGTATCGTGCAAGAGCAAGGCACTCATTGCTGTAAGTGCGTTCGATCCATTTATAGAAGCTAGTCCGTCTCTTGCCTCCAGACCAGGAACAGGAATATTTGCCTGCCTCATAGCTTCTTTTCCCTCCAGCAGCTTTCCCTTATAATATGCCTGGCCCTCTCCTAACAAGAGAAGAGCAATCTGAGACATCGGGGCAAGATCTCCTGAAGCCCCGACTGAGCCTTTCTGGCAAACATAGGGCGTAAGTCCTTTATTTAACATTTCCACAAATGTCTGTGTAATCACTAACCTGCAACCAGAGTTGCCGTGGGCATGTACATTGATCCTGCCTAACATAGCACCTCTGACGTAATCAATTGGCATGGGATCTCCTATTCCTGCAGCATGATTATATATAAGATATTTCTGGAAATCTTTCACCTGATCACTATTTAACACCATCTCTGAGAATTCTCCAATTCCGGTATTTATCCCATACATTATCTCTCCCCGTTCAATCTTATTTTCTACCATAAGACGGCACAATTTAATTCTTTCTACTGCATCCGGATGAAGTTCTATTTTCTGGTTGTTTCGTGCAACATTTACCACATCCTCTATTTGCAGATCGTTTCCCGTAATAATTAAGCTCATTATTTATTCTTTTATTTGATTTTTAAGAATTATAACTCCGGGTTTTGATATCCCTTCCCGAATTTTTCCGTTTATACAAAGTAATAAAAACTAAAAATTATTTTTAATGACTTGTATCATTAATAGGTTTTTTTAAGTAAGAAATCGAATATTTATCTAAACCAGGAAGAAGTATTGTGCCTCACTAAGACTTGAAAGTATTAAGTTTATGAATCAACTTCAAAATGCAATTAAGCACTAAAGCTGTTTATCTACAAGGCTTAAGCATTATTACCCAAATTGACTTACGACATAGTATACTCACTCTGTTATGAAATATTTAGCACATAAGCATTAGAATATTAATCTTTATATATCGTCCCTGACGGGAATAACAAATAGATTTAAGATTCATTCTATAAATATGGTATTGCTTTGCAATAATCTACGGGATTCCAAA
>DAOWNN010000215.1 GCA_030642585.1 Bacteroidota bacterium
ATTTTTGACTTTGATTTAAACTCCTTCTAATTAAGAATTCTAGGTAAAAAACCCGGTATCCATGAGCAACAATATCATGTGGTTTTATTGGGAGAACAACACTAAACTCTTTAGAAATCGATTCAGGATGAGACCTGGCGTAAGCATTAAATCCGTCTGCAAATGATTGAATAATAGACAGTTCGTTTTCAGACAGATTGTTTAGGCAAATTTCAGCCATTTGAGGTAAATTAAGCTGTTGAACTAAAAAATCCGTTTTCAGATATTCAACTCCCCAATACTCCGCTGCTGTACCTCTTGCCTGCCCATAAAGTTTCATTATTAAATCACCATGACTTCGCATTTGAGACCAGCCAAATGAATAGTAAAGCTTATTCTCGCTTGTGGCATAAATATGTGGTACACCCCAGGAATCCCATAGAATTTCATCTTCAGTTATCTTACTGGTTTCTGAATTACACTGAATGCAAAGAATTGCTATAAAGATTAGGCTTGAATAAAATATTAATTTCATGATTATATAGGCATGTTTGACAAATAAAACTACTTAATATATTCAAATAACTTACTACGAATATTCTTATATTGTGGATGAATTATATAAAAAGCTATTGAATAATTTTTCGATTTTTAACTTAAACCCTGCTCAACATGAAAAATATTCTTATTAAGAAATTAGTTTTAAGCGGTTTGCTGGTATTTGTTTTTCAAATATTATTCTCTCAATCCCTGGCAAAAATTGATATCAGTGCCGAAAAGCAAAGCGTTTTAAATCACCTTGCCCAGCCTGAAGTTATTGAGAAATATGGAAAAATATCAGATGCCATATGGTCTTATGCTGAATTAGGATTGCAGGAATTTAAGTCTTCAGCATTGCTTGCTAAAACACTTGAAGATGCAGGATTTAAAGTAGAGAGGGGTCTGGCAGGAATGCCCACCTGTTTTGTGGCAAGCTATGGTTCGGGTAAACCTGTGATTGGAATACTTGGTGAATTTGATGCCCTTCCTATGCTTTCTCAAAAAGGCAGAGTGCCTGAACAAGATCCGTTAATTGAAGGAGCTCCGGGCCATGGATGCGGTCATAATACTATGTGTACAGCAGCTGCGGCGGCAGCCATAGCTGTTAAGCAGGCCATTGATGAATACAAGATACAGGGAACTATAAAGGTGTTTGGTTCACCTGCTGAAGAAACGGTTATTAGCAGACCATACATGATAAGAGCTGGATTGTTTGATGATGTGGATGCAGTAATTGATAACCATAGCAGCAGCAAATTTATTACATCTTATGGAAAAGGAGGAAACGCACTTTTTTCAACAATTTTCACTTTTAAAGGAAAAACGTCCCATAGTGCCGGGGCCCCATGGAGTGGTCGCAGTGCACTTGATGCCGTAGAGATTATGAATGTTGCCACTAATTTCTTAAGAGAGCATTTGCATTATACCCATCGCATGCATTATGTGGTGATGCAGGGAGGAGAAGCCCCAAATGTTGTTCCCGACAGGGCCAGTGTCTGGTATTATGTTCGTAATACAGATGATAGATTAGAAAACATGTATGAACGGGTGATAAATTGTGCAAAGGCTGCTGCCCTGGCAACAGGGACAGAACTGGCTGAAGTAAGATGCCTTACCGCAATTCACCAGAAACATGCAAACAAAGCAGCTGCAGAACTCTTTCAAAAAAATATCGAATTGGTTGGCATGCCTGAATGGAGTGAAGAAGAACATGAATTTGCCAGGAAACTGCAAGAGAACCTGGGAAGAAAGGTCCAGGGGATGCCGACAGCAGTGGATTCTTTGCGTAAACCCTCCCGGGTGTTTGTGGGAGGAGGTTCTTCAGATGTAGGTGATGTTTCACTGGTCACCCCACTCGCAACTATTCGTTATCCGGGTGCTGTACCTGGAGCTATCGGTCACCACTGGTCTATTGTTGCGGGAAATTATGGCTCCACAGCATGGAAAGGTTTAAATGCAGGGGCAAAAGCCATGGCTGCTTCAGCAATTGACCTGCTTACAAAACCCGAAGAACTGAAAAAATTGCGGGATGAGTTTGAGGCCTATTCAAAAGACCATCCATATAAGCCCTTCCTTCCCGAAGATTCAGAACCCCCTCTTGATTTGAATGAAGAATTGATGAAGAAATGGAGACCCCTTATGAAGGATTATTATCTGGATTATTAATAGCTCTATAAGCCATAGAATTTTCATAAAATACAAAGTTTTATAATTTATGTCTCAACTTAGGCGATTTACAACTGGTGAAGAAATTGCAAATTCAATTTCCCATGGGCTTGGTTTCTTTTTGGCAATTGCAGGACTGGTTATTTTACTGCTTAATGGGAATCGTTATGGAACCGCATGGCACCTTGTAGCCTATTCCATATATGGAGCTACTATGATCCTGTTGTTCCTGTCTTCAACCATAAATCATTCCCTTCGTTTTGGAATCAAAGCAAAAGATGTGTTTCATAATATCGACCAGGTGGCAATTTTTCTATTTATTGCCGGAACTTATACAGCTTTTGCACTTACCTCTCTGCGCCATCATGGAGGCTGGATCATTTTTGGGATAGAATGGGGACTGGCAATTACCGGACTGGTAGTGAAATTTAACGTTCCAAATAAATTTGAACAGGGAGTTAATATGTTCTATATAGTTTCCTTTGTGATTATGGGCTGGTTGGTCTTGTTTTATATTCGCCCCATTATCGATCAGATGTCTGTCATGGCCCTGGTTTTGCTGGCGGCAGGTGGTTTATGTTATACCTTAGGGATTATATTCTACAGGATAAAAAGTATTCCTTATGCTCACTTGATCTGGCACATTTTTGTGCTCGGAGGTGGCTTTCTGCATTGGTGGGTAGTATTCAGATATACACTACCTGATTAATGGAAGAAGGAAGAATGGAATTTGATAAGAAGCTTACTTTAAACTTAGAAATACAACTAAAACCGCTTCAGCTTACTACGTAGTATACTACGTAGTAACTTAAGCTTAAGCTTTGAGTCTAATTATTATAAAAAGCTGAAAAAGAAGAACATAGGATCTAATTAGAGCATACAACATCAATAATATTTGCACAAAACGATTTTAAAACTATGTAAATAAAAGTTTTTAAATCCCCCGGCAATTACAAAAAAGTAAGCTTATCTTGTCCACAAATACCTTTAAACATGAAAAATCAAAAGAAAAGATCAGTTCACAGGCGAAGTTTTTTCAAGACCATTACTGCCGGGGGAATTGGAGCCATCCTAATACCTGAATCTGTAAAAGCTGCTTCTTCTCCCATTAAGCTGGAAAATGAAAAACCCAAAACAAATATTGAGGATGCAAAGAAGTATCCGCGAAATAAACACTCCATGCCAGGGAAATACCCGGCTAAAGTAGTTAAAGTAGACCATGATAAATGTGTAATTGATGATGAATTACAAGCAGATGCTGCCTATGAGATGCTGGAAAAGGGCATGCTTGAATTAACAGGATCAAAGAATTTAAATAAAGCCTGGATACAGTTTGTAGGACCAAATGACATTATTGGCCTGAAGGTAAATCCTGTTGCCGGGAAAACTCTTACCACAAGTCATGAAGTTGTGAAAGCAGTAATCTTACAACTTGAGAATGCCGGGATCCCCAGAAAAAATATTCTAATCTGGGACAGGCGGGAGTTTCAATTGCACGAAACCGGTTATACCAGAGAAAATTACCCGGGCATTAAGATCATAGGTACTGAACAGAAAGATGAAGAAGGCTCTTTTTATGCAAAGGATGGAAAACTCTATGGTGAGAAAATGATAGACAAGGATTGGTATTATTGGGCCGATGTGAACGGAGAGTATGATGAATACACATTACCCTATATGGTAAATGAGGGAAAATATTCATATTATAGCAAAATAGCCACCCAGATGGTGGATAAAATTATAAACATACCAATTCTAAAAAATGCAGGGTCCTCGGTAACTTTATGTATGAAAAACATTGCCTATGGTGTTGTTTCAAATACATCCCGGCTTCATAAGAACTTATGGGCCGAAACTACTGCAGAGGTATGCGCCTTTCCACCTGTTCGCGATAAAGTTGTACTCAATATTGTTGATGGTCTTAAAGGCTGCTTCAATGGCGGTCCGGGGGCAAATCCACAGTTTTTTACAAATTATAAAACAATGCTACTGGGTACTGATGCAGTTGCAGTCGACAGGGTTGGATATGATATTGTAGTTAAGAAAAGAATAGATGAAGGATTGCAAACAGAAGAATCTGAAAAAGGTAGAAATTTTCTGAAAATGGCTGCAGCACTGGAACTTGGTGAGGCTGAAACTGAAAAAATAAACTTGAATATAATTGAGCTGTCCTGAATGAATAAGTTATTTATAGCAATCCTATTACAATTTTCACTATTTGGTCTGGCGCAGGATAAAATTCCCGGGATTATTGCTGAAGATATGGAAGGACTTGAATTTTTAAATTCCAGAGAGTTTAAAGGAAATGCATTGTGGGGTTATATTAACGGTGGGGCCGACCTCTACCTGGAATATGGATTTGATTTTTTGAGAGTGGATAATTTGAGAGTAGAAAATCTCAAACTGGAAAAGCAGGAATTTACTGTGAATATATATCGCATGAAGGATGCTGCAGCAGCTTTCGGAATTTTTTCAGTTTCATGGTTTAATTGTGCAGGAAAATTTCCGGAACATGATGTTTCATGCCTTACCCCATACCAACTTCAGTTTGTAAAAGCTCAATACTACATTTCTATTATTAATGAAACTGGCAATCCTGAAGCCCGGGAGATTGGACTGAAACTTGCCCGGATTCTTTCAGCAAAAATTGAGGGGAATGA
>DAOWNN010000084.1 GCA_030642585.1 Bacteroidota bacterium
TAAAGAATTGCCAGCAAACCAAAAAAACTGGGCCACCCCCAAAAATACCTGATTGCCTGCTCTGTTCTGTATCGTGGGTTTACCGTACCATAGAGTAATGGAACCATATACAGGGCAAATGTCTTTACCAGCAATATTAGCAGGTTATCAGCTCCTCCCATAAAAAGATCCACATACAATGTGAGCTTTGCAAAAGCAAAGATTGAATTTGCTGACATCAGGGTAAAGAGGTACTTCCCTCCATTTTCAGATACGGGACCTGAAGCCAATTCCTGAGGTGCACCAACAATGTCAAATGGAGAATAGCGAAACATCCCCAACATTGCCAGCACCGCAGCTGCAAAGGCAAAGGGAGAAGTAAACATCATCCACTTTCCCGATGCCACCTGAATGTTCATAATATCGACAATAGAGCTTGTATCATACTGAACCATCAAAGCAATGATGGCCATTACCCAGGGAATCTCAAAACCCACCATCTGGCTCAATCCACGGGTTACGCCGATAGCAGAATTTGGGTTTCCTGTCTGACCTGCACCCAGGGCCATTCCCAGGGGACCAAAAGTCATTATATATAAGAGGAAAATAAGGTCGCCATGAAAATTCATATTGGTAAAGAATGCACCATCGTTTAAAATAGGTATTATCATTACCGACAATACAGAAGTAACCATAATAAATGCCGGCCCCATGTGATGCATTATTCCATGTTGAATTCCCGTCTTTTTAGAATACAGCTTTACTACATCAATAAAATTTTGATAAAACGGAGGGCCAAACCTGTTTTGAATTCTTGCCGTAATTTTCCGGCTAAGCCCCATGTAGGTCATCCCAACAACAAATGCCAGAATTAGCGAAATCAGGGCTCCTGCAATATTATATACTATAGACTCCATTTATATTTATTTTTTATCCAAATAAATTGTTCTTGAACAACAATAAGATTACCAGGAAAATTATTACATAAATGGCATAGGTTTGCCCATTGCCACTATATACTCTCCTTACATAGTTAAAAAAGGCTTCAATTCCGTTTCCAATACCTGTATAATACTTGTCTATTTGCCTTTTCATTACAGGTTCCACTGCACGTAAGAAAGGCTGAAAAAAGTTTTGCTTATAAGAAAGATTTTCAAATTCTCCCGGGACTTCCCCTGAACTACTGATATCTTTTGTAGTAACATAGCGTGTTCCTTTTAAACCTTTAAGGGTCAGGAAAACCAGGAAGAAAAGAAATACTGCCATAATTGCATAGAGAATGGGCTGCAACACTACCGCATTTCCCCATTCATTAAACAAAACAGACATCCCCCAAAAATGACCTTCTGTGGGCACATACCCCAAACTTTGCATTCCCTGGTCAATAGGTTTTAATATCAATCCCGGAAAGGTTCCTAATAAAAACGAAAAGAAAGAAAGAATAAGCATGGGCACTACCATAGAAGCAGGAGCTTCCTTTACATGATCCCATTCTTTTTCTTCCTGTCCCAGGAAAAAACCAAACAAAAATTTGTAACAATAAAGAAAACCTGCAGTACTGGCAAAAAATATAAGTATTACCAGTATATAATGATCACTTCCGATCAATGATTCGTAAAGCATCCATTTGCCTACAAATCCACCTAAAGGTGGTATCCCTGCCAGTGCAATAATAGACATCAGGGCAGCAATAAATGTCCAGGGCATTTTTCTGATCAGTCCGGTTACTTCAGTTAAATTTGTTGTGCCGGTTTGTTTTTCAATTGCACCAACAACCATAAACAGGGTTCCTTTAAATAGTGCATGAAGCACAGAAAGAAAAATTGCCGACAGCATGGCAAGTTCTGTGCCGATTGCCACTCCTGTGATTATATAACCTAGTTGTGCTACGGAAGAATAGGCCAGTAATTTTTTTGCATCGTCCTGTGTAATTGCCCATAGGGTTCCCATTACTGCAGTTATACCTCCCAGCCAGGCAACTACTTCCCGAATTATGGTATGTTCCGGAAGTTGTGAAATAAGTGTTGAAAAGACCAGCACCATCCCGTATACACCCATTTTTGAAAGGGCTCCTGAAAATACTGAAGTATATGCCATAGGCGCATGACTATAGGCTCCCGGGGCCCATACATGCAATGGCATCATAGCAGCTTTTACACCAAAACCTGTGAGCAGCAAAATGGGCAACCATATTTGATAGGAAATAGAAAATGACGAAAACGAATAAATTAAATCTTCTATCATTACACTTTGCATCTGACTATAAATAATAACAATAGCCATCAGCATAGCATAGGCACCCATTGCACTGAACAATATATATTTGATCCCAATCTTCTGAACAGATCTACCTTCATAGACTACAATCATATAAGAGGACCAGGTCATGATTTCCCAAAAAATGAAAAAAGAAACCAGATCCCTGCTTAACAGTATACCCATCATGGAAAAAATGCCAAGAATAAAATTGAAATAATAATATCCCAGCCTTTCTTTCCCTTTCATAAAGGAAATACTATACACTGCAGCCATGGTTCCTAATCCCAATACAATGAGACTAAAAATCCAGCTAAAAGAGGTGATACCCCATTCCAGATGTAAACCGTTCAGGGAAAATGAAAAAACATCTCCCGTTTCCACTTTTAAATAAAATAGAACAGTTGCGGTAAAAATTGTTAAAACAAAAAAAGCACTGCTTAAGATATTCGAAAGCTTATGGGCAAGGTAAGTGAGGATTGCTCCACCCAGGAATACACCAAATATTAAAACTATACTATTCATTTCTATTGGCTTATTGAATTATTGACTGTCCGGCAGACAGAACATCTTGAATATATTTTCCTTTATCCAGTAAACTTTCTGAAGCTTCATGAAGATAAGAGGTAATAAGATCGGGGTAAAAACCAATGGTGACAATAAGTATACCCAAAACTATCATGGATACCATTGCATTAATAGTAGGTTTTTTCGGTTCTACATCTTCTTCTTTCTTAAAGAAATAGATGCGATTAACCACCCTGAAGTAATAAACAATTTCTACCACACTAACCAGCAACACAAGTCCTATGATCAGGATCATATTTGAATTTGCTGCTGCTGTGAGCATTGACCATTTAGCCCAAAATCCCGACAGGGGTGGCATACCCACAATAGCAATAGCTCCCAGAGCAAATAAGAAAGATGTGAGGGGTAAATATTTCCCCAGACCATTGAGTTCGCGGATGCTTTTTTCAGTAGAGTTAAATACCAGATAACTTGCAGAAAGAAACAGAAGCGGTTTAACAAGCGCATGATTTACCATTAAAAATAATGCAGCAAAAACACCTTCTTCCGTACCAATGCCAAAAGCCACCAGAACAAGTCCCATTTGGCCAATACTGGAATAAGCGAGCATTCTCTTTATTTTATCCTGCTTTATGGCAGCCATTTCTGCAACCACCAGGGTAATCATTCCCATCAGAACCAGGAACTGCATGGTGCCTTCAACATCAAATAGGGTAAATGTTACCCTGATAATTGAATAAATTCCTGCCTTGACTACAATTCCTGAAAAAGCGGCTCCAATTGGTCCGGGAGCCTGTGAATACGCATCAGGAGCCCAACCATTGAGAGGGAATATTTCAGCCTCAATTCCCATTCCCACAATAAAAAACACTAAAGCAAGAACTCTGAATTCAGGCTTCATTAAATGTGCTTTGGAAGCAATATCGGCCATATTTAAAGTTCCAAGTTGAGAGTATATGAGAATAATTGCCAGGAGCAGGAACATACTCGATAATGAACCCATTATTAAGTATTTGAATGATGCTTCTGCACTATCTCTGCCCGTATAAAAAGCCGTTAAAGCATATCCTGAAATACTCATAATCTCAATAAAAACAAACTGGTTAAAAATATCTCCGGTAAGCACAATTCCTATGGAACCTGTAACCAGCATTAGCAGAAGAATAAAATATTTTTTTGATGGCTCGAAATCAACATTTTTAAAACGGTAGCTATAGAGCCAAATGATAAAAGCAAGGAATAACATTAAAGTAGTTAGCAAGCCGGTAAAAGGACTAAAAACCAGGTTTATTCCCCAGGGGGGCGCCCAACCACCAATTTGTTCAACAATAGTTCCATCCTGAAGTACCTGGATATAAAGGCTAACTGACAATATCAATAAATACAAAAGCACAATTCCGGGAACTATTCGCACCAGCTCTTTCCAGATAAAACCGAACAGGGGAATCAGGAATGCCGCCAACAGGGGAACGGCTACAAAAAGAATAGGGCTTCCTACCATTTTAAATTCTTTATTTCGTCAATAACAAGTGTGTGGTGATGCCTGTATAATCTGATAACCAGTGATAGAGCTACAGCTGTCACTCCAAAGCCAATTACAATGGCTGTCAATACCAGGGCTTGAGGAACAGGATCTACCATTTCATTTCCCAGAGCTTTAATGTTTTCAAGTGTCAGGGGCATATCCTTAAGTAGTTGGGGTGAAAAAACAGGAGCAGTACCTCCCTGTATATAACCAATGGTTATTAACAGAAGATTAACCCCGGATTCAAGAATTGAAAGTCCGATCACAATCTTAATCAGGGATTTTTTTACCAGTGCTCCATATAATCCAACCAGTATTACCAGGATAGCCGAGGCAAAAAAGCCATACTCTACAATGCTAATATCAAAACTTATTTGATCCATATCCTTAATCTTTTTCGTGTAGAGCTGTATATATCAGACCGGTTAGCTCTGCACCTACTTTAAAACCAACAACAATATAAATAATTGGAATAAGGCCTCCACTGAATAAATTATTCAAAGTTCCAACCGGCATGAAGTTCTCAAGGAAAGTGCTTCCTTTGATCAATCCCATCAAACCGATTACAACAAACGTAATTCCGGCAAGTGATTCTACAATGGTCAAAACTTTATGACTCACCGTATAATCCTGGTATGCCAGTAACATCAATAAAAATCCTGTGGCAATAATAGTTCCTCCCTGAAATCCACCTCCCGGAGTAAGATGTCCGTGCACAAAAACATAAATGCCTAAAAGTATAATTGCCGGAAACAAAATTTTTGAACCAGCCATTACAATCTGGCTTGAAGGAAACAAAACCGAACGGGCCCCCACTTTATGTCTTTTCTTGTATAAAATTCCCCCCATTGCAGTGGTGGCAAGAAACAAAACCGTAACCTCACCAAGGGTATCAAAGCCCCTGAAGTTTACAATAATAGCTGTAATGGTGTTGGAGACTTTCAAATCCAGTGGTCCTTTTGTAAGATAAAAGTCTTTTACCCCATCTGTAAAAAACTGTTTGCCAAATTCCAGGCTGAATAGTACATCTGCCAGGTAAATCCCAAAAACAGCTAAAAGCAATAAAACCAGTATCTTTTTCACCTTATCTGATTTTTAATTATTTATTTTCTTTCCGGTCATGTTCATCTTCATATCTAACTGTATTTCTTATGGTAATAATAAAGATAATGGTTGTAAGAGCCACTCCTATGGCTGCTTCGGTAAGTGCCACATCCGGTGCCTGAAGAATGAAAAATAAAATCGAAAGCACAAGGCTAATAACACCTGTTCCTATCACTGCATAAAGCAGATCTTTTTGCATAATAGAATAAATTGCAGCCCCAACCATAAGGGCCAGCAGAACAAATAGAAATATCAGGTATATAATCATGATTGTTCCTCCTTATTTTCATTTAAATAAGCATCCTTATAAGCATCCACTCCCTTTGTGTTTTTCAGATAAGGGAAGTTTTTCCGCTTATAATTTGCCCTTGCAAGGGCATGGGAGCTAATTGGGTTGGAAAAGGCAATAAATATGATGATTACCACAGCCTTTATCAGCCATGAAGTTTCCATCAGGCCAACTCCAAGGATAAGGCTCATACCTCCAAGGGTAGTGGCTTTTGTACCTGCCTGTATGCGGTTATATGCATCCGGCATTCTTACAATTCCCAATCCTCCCAGGAAAAGAAAAATTCCCCCCAGCAAAACAAATAAAGCTCCAATAATTTCAAGTACTTCTTTCATAAGGCACCCTCCAAATATCTGGCAATAACAAGAACTCCGATAAAACCAAGAACCCCGTAAATAAGGGCCACATCCAGGTAGATGAACCGGTTAAAAACATAAGCCAATAAAACCATCCCTGATACGGAAATGGTTGTAAGTGTATCCAGTGCCAGGATACGATCAGCTGCAGTCGGGCCTTTCATGATACGCCAGGCAGAAAAAATAATGCCCAACACCATGAAACCAAAAGTTACATAAATAATAATCTGTATCATTCTGCGAATATTTTTAAGAGAATATTTTCAAATTGTTGAGCTATTTCAGCATGCACCTTTTCAGGATCATCTGTTTTCACATCAATCCAATGCACATATAAAGTATCTTCTATGAGATCAACACTTAAAGTTCCGGGAGTAAGTGTAATGCTGTTTGCAAGCATCATCTTTGCAAAATCTGACTGTAGTTTGCTTTTAAATTTTACAATCCCCGGATTGATAGGCAGAGAAGGGGAAAGTACCCTTTTCGCCATGTCAAAATTCGACCGGATCAGGGCAATCAGGAAGACAAATACATATACGATCGAATAAAATAAACTAACAGGATGAAGAACTCTCAAGCTACAACAGTCAAAAAAACGACTGGTAAACAAAGCCAGTAAAAAGCTTATAATAAGGCCTGTTATAACCTCCTGTGCCTGGAAACTGCTTGTAAAGGCATTCCAGACAATAAAAAGGAAAAGCCAGTTAAGAAAAACACTGGTGAGTTTTTTATACAAAGTCTTGGTTTCCATTTCCGGTATATTCTAAAAAATACAAGAATTAATCTAAATCGTATTCCCTGCCGCTGAAATACTTCATAAACTGTACTCTTTCATATTGGGCAGGGTTCGGACTCTTAATCTGGCTCATTTTGCCTCTGAAATCATCCAATTTAATATAATTGTGTTTTTCCATCCAGGATTTCAGTCCCTCATTCAATTCCCTTACATATTCAATCCCGTTTTTATAAAGCACTGAAGTTACCTGCACTGCATTTGCACCAGCTAATATTTGCTTTACCACCGCTTCACTGTTATGAATACCTGTAGAAGCAATCAGGTCGCAACTCAGACGTCCGGAAAGTATAGATGTCCAGCGCAAAGAAATTGGAAGATCAGAAGGATGACTCAAAACATTTGAGGGTATTACCTTGAAGTTCTCAATATCAAAATCGGGTTGAAAAAACCGGTTAAACAGTACCAGGCCCTGAATATCTTTTTCAGACAATTTTTTCACAAATGCTGCAAGATTTGAGAAATAGTAGCTCAACTTAATGGAAACCGGAATATCAATCAAGCCTTTGATCTTATCAGTAAGATCAAGGTAGATATTTTCTATTTCCTTGCAATCCTTTGAAAAGTCTGATGGGGGAATAAACAGGTTAAGCTCAATAGCGTCAGCTCCTGCCTCCTGGACTTTCTTAATAAAAAATTGCCATTCGTGAGTACAAGTGCAATTAATACTGGCTATTACCGGTATGTCTATTTCCTTTTTCGCTTCTGAAATAAGCTCCAGGTACTTTTTAATATTGTCTTGCTTGATTTTATAGTCATAGTAATCAAGGTAATCCAGATTAGGCGCCTCTTGTTTTAGCTCCTCGCGGATAATACTTTCATATTCATAATAAATCTCTTCCTCGAAAATAGATTTTAGGACAACAGCACCCGCGCCACTTTCTTCAATTTTCTTTAAATTTTTCAGGCTGGAAGATATACTTGAACTTCCTACAACCACAGGCGATTTGATTTTTAATCCTAAATAACTGGTTGACAAATCCATAACTTAAATTATTTGAAATTAGCTTTGTAATAAGGCGACAAAAGTAAACTTTATCAATTAGAAGAAACATATTCTTTAACATATCTAGATACTTGTATATTATGATCCTGGCTTTAATTTACACCCAATAGCCTTAATACCTGGTCATTGAGAAATATTCAGGTCCTGATTAATGATATTTTATTTGGAGAAATAGATCACTTTCACACTAAAAGATGTTGTAAAACATATGTTTAGTTGTATTCACCCATATTAAGCCGGGCATTACAATTGATTTTTATTGTGTTTTTGATTTTTTCTATCTTTAAGCCCTAATAAGTAAAACCAGAAAGACCTTTCAGTTGAGAAGACGGAAAAAGATAGAAGAGAAGCTTATTAGAAA
>DAOWNN010000031.1 GCA_030642585.1 Bacteroidota bacterium
AGATATCATCTCTCTATATTCATTTAAACTAGCTCCGAAACAGTCTGCCGTCATATCTTTTAACCCCCCTTCAGGTACTTCACACATAATTGACCATTCCAGAAAACATTTACCAGTATTCTTGAGACAAGACATCCATGTAGATAAACATTTCTCCGGATCATAACTATGATCTAAGGAGTTACTGAATATAAAATCAATAGAACTAATTCAGGAACTTCAAGAGACATCTTAGACTACTTTATTTACAAGGATATTGATGACTTTAAATCGAATTGTGAAAATAAATCCGTAGAAGAATACCTGTCAGAGATTAAATCACAAATGCTTTTAGAGAATTCTGTACTATCTGAATTTAGAAAGACTTACTCACCAACTAAGGAGTTCCTTCATTGGGCTAAGAAGGATATTATCTATAGAAATGCAAATTATTTGATCGATTTCAAATACTATCATTTTGTAAACAAAACTAGCTATAACGGAGAATTATTCGACAAAATTCTTTTCCCCATTGACGATGACAGTGCAATTGTTTCATCAAATTATGGTCTTCATCTCTGGCATTATTCAACGGATAAATACATCCAAAATGATTCATTGGTTATGAGTCTTCTTAAAGAGAAGAAGTTATCAAGAGCGTATAACTTATGTCTCACTAATATTATTAATAATGAGAATCCAGGAATTAGCAGGGATATTATGTGTTATCGTATTCTTTCTACATTGTTTGAAAAGTCTTTTGAAGACTTTTTAACAATTTGGATTAAAGACAAATCTTTTATCGATAATCAGGATTTAAACAAACAACTTCAAAAACGAAGACAACAGTTTGAGACACAAGAAAACTACCACATATCTTTATTGGATACAGAAACTAAGGAAGAAAAAGAAATAATTGGAGATTTTTTCAGTAATCTGATTAATAAACATAAGGGGAAAGTTATTTATTTGGATATTTGGGCAACCTGGTGTGGACCATGTAGAAGCGAAATACCTCACTCTATAGAATTACACGAATACTTCAACTATAAGCCTGTTGTATTTGTAAACCTTTGCATGTCGTCTGATAGAACAGAATGGAAAAAAGCGATAGAAAATCAACATATTGCCGGGGAAAACTATTATTTCAATAAAATGCAATCGGGATTATTAAGAAATAAACTAAAATGGCAAGGCTTTCCAACATATATGATTATCGATAAAAATGGAACTATTGTAGATAAAAATGCTCCAAGACCATCGTCAGATAAAGAAATAAAAATGAAGCTTATAAAACTAATGGGAGAATAAACTTCATACGATTTACAATACGGACAATTTAATATATAATTAAAATAATAGACAATGAAATTCAGAAAATTTGGATCAACTGATCTTGTAGTAAGCGAAATTGGCTTTGGTGCCTGGGGTATCGGGGGTCCTTCCATGGCTGGAGATATTGCCATTGGATGGGGAAAAGTAGATGATTCAGAATCTATTAAAGCACTCAAAAAATCAGCTGATGAAGGAATCAATTTTTTTGATACAGCCGATTTTTATGGCCTCGGACATTCGGAAGCACTTATAGGAAAAGTCTTTGGAAATGACAGTAATATTCTGGTGGCTTCTAAAGTTGGGCATAGGCTTTCACCCGAAAATAATATTTTCCTGGATTATTCTTATAACTATATTATCGAGGCTTGTGAAAACAGCCTTCGCAGACTAAACAGGGAACAAATAGATTATTATCAGCTTCACTCAGCCAGGCTTTCCCACCTGGAAAATGGAGAATGCATTGAAGCAATGGAATCATTAAAAAAGCAAGGTAAAATAAGATACTGGGGTTTGTCACTCAACACATTTGATCCTTTTCCGGAAGCCGAATTTATGCTAAGAAATAATATTGGATCAGGATTTCAGCTGGTTTTTAATATAATTAATCAACGGGCCCGCGATCTATTCAAAGAATGTTCAGGAAATGGATATGGAATTATCGCCCGGATGCCCCTTCAATTTGGAATACTTACCGGGAAATTTGACAGGAACACTAAATTTGGAAAAGATGACCACAGGGCATTTCGACTCACCTCTGAAGTGTTGAAGACAACACTCTCTGCCCTGGAGGAAGTTTGGCTGATATCAGCAAAATATGGAATAAGCAAAACATCACTTGCACTAAGTTTCATCATGAGTTTCGAACAGGTATCAACAGTAATTCCGGGAATAAAAACCGTTCTGCAATCAGTGGAAAATGCAAACTCTATAGAATTACTCCAGACCGAGGATAAGGAATTTCTCATAAGAAAATATGATGAAGACTTAAGAATCCTTATGGATTTTATTGAGAAGGAAGAACTAAAGAATTAGCTAGAATATAATTGACTCGGTTCAAATTTTGCATATCATCTTTTAGTCCAACAAATATTTCGTAGCTGTCTTAAAAGCATAAAACTGGCTTGTTTGAAACAACAAGATGGATTTGAGTTATTTGATGGCTGGGCAGATGGGGATGCAGCATTGACATATTCATACAGCGAAAAAAAGACACTAATAGATACTTTCCCTATACTTATATTCACCCCCATTCGGGGATGAAGTGTTTTGTATAGCAGTACCCCCCTGATCCCGGGGTACCGGAACCAGGGGGGTTATTTAAATATTGCCCTGTCAGGGCAAATAAAATGCATGAGAACCCTCTATCTCAAACGACTATCCCTAAACAGATTGAACTTACAATTGGTTATTTGCTTAAACTTCAGCTCCTGCACAAACTCTTATAAAGACTCGACTTATTCATGGGGTTTTACCACGAAGTAGCTAGTGCTCTCCTTTTCTCTAGAAGCCTGGTTCTTTGGATTTTGCCATAAAGTAGCCTGCGCTTCATTATTGTTTTACATGGTTCTTTGTATTTTGCCACGAAGTGGCTAAATTTGAATAACTGTCCCTGAAAGGGGCGGATAAAAACGTGCCCAATAAGTAATCCCTGAAAGGGGTCAAACAAGTAAGATTATTCAACATACAATACCAGGCCTTTTAGATACTCCCCTTCCGGGTGATAAATACTTACAGGATGGTCTGGGGGCTGACTCATCTGATAAAGAATTCTGACTGATCTTCCGGTATTTGCTGCAGCAACAAAAACGGATTTCCTGAAATTTTCTTTACTAACTACCTGTGAACAGGAAAAAGTGAAAAGTATTCCACCTTTTTGAATAGATTGAAGTGCTTTTGCATTCAATCTTTTATATCCCTGAAGTGCCTGCGGCAAGACATTCCGGCGTTTTGCAAATGCTGGAGGATCAAGGATGATCAGGTCATAATTCTTCCCGGCATTATCAAGATATTCAAAAGCATCAGCAGTGATAGCTTCATGTTTTGCAGATCCCGGAAAATTAACAGCTACATTTTCCCTGGCAAGATCAATGGCCGAAGCTGAACTGTCTACAGTATGTACCATTTCAGCTTCACCACCAAGCGCGTAAACAGAGAACCCTCCTGAATACCCAAACATATTCAAAACTTTTCGTCCTTTTGCCAATTTTCCCAACAATCTACGATTCTCTCTTTGATCGATAAAAAAACCTGTTTTTTGTCCCTTTTCAACATTCACCAGAAAATGACGATTATTTTCCAGAACATTTATTTCCGTTTCCTCTCCGGCAATCCATGAATTTTCTGTCTGGGACCTCAATTTCCCGGGCAGGGTTCCTTTACTCTTATCATAAACAGCTTTTAAGCGATTTCCCAGTACACTGGAAAATGAATTATAAAGAGTATCTTTCATCCTGTACATTCCTACTGAATGGAACTGTAATACCAGGGTTCCGTTATAGAAGTCCGCAATAAGTCCGGGCATCCCATCTCCTTCACCATGCACCAACCGGAACACATTGGTTGAGGGGGACTCTGCCAGTCCTATTCGCAATCTGTATTGATATGCCAATTTAATCTTCTCAGTCCAAAATTCCTCATCAGGAAGAATGTCTGCAAATGAAAAAACACGAACCGCAATAGAACCAATCTGGTAATGCCCCAGGGCGAGGAACTCACCCTTATTATCAAACACTTGTACCAGGTCTCCATCTCCTGGATCCCCCTCCATTTTTTTAATAGCACCCGAAAACACCCATGGATGCAATCTTCTAAGAGACTGATCCTTCCCTGATTTCAAGATTATTTTTTTAATATTGAGCCTGTTCATATTCTAATAATTTCATATATATTTCATAGCATACCCAGGCATCGGTGGCAGCATATCTGATCTGTGCCTCAGTAAGCACAGGGGCCTCCCAGTTTGAAAGCTGCTGTGACTTGGAGATTTTGATATTCAGAATATTTCCGGCCAGCTTCCTCAATCCATTGTCCTGGATATTAAATTTCTTAACAAAGCTCTGCAGTTCAATAAATCCTCCGGCAGAAAATTTACTCAATATATTCAAGGCTTTCAGGTCATCATGTATGGCCACTCCTACCTTTACAATATCCTGATCCTCCAGAAGCTTCACAAGGCTCTCAGGAATATCTGTTCGGTTCAACCTAAAGAGCCAGGTTTGCCGGGCTGACGATAACTGAAGTAAGGATACATTGTTTTTCCTTCCCTTTTTAAAAGAAGGTCTTGTTTCCGTATCGAAACCCAGGATTGGCTCCTCAGCAAGCTCCTCTATGGCTGAACCCACATCCTGCCTGCGCTCAATCACACTCACTTTTCCTTCAAAATGGTATATGGGCAGAAGGTTGATTTCCTCTTTGCTAATACTTGAACTAAACATCATAAAATTCTTATCGGCGGCGAATATACAAAGGCTTCAACTAATATCACAAAAGGTATTTGCAGACTTAACAAAGTCTATTATTTCAATGGAAAAAACACTAAAACCTTCTTCATTTTCCATAAGCTAACATTACTATGTTATACAATTCTAATCACAATGACTTCAGGCAGACAATGCTTTACAAGGGTCTTGACCAGCACAAACATTCGTCCTTATCATATTTTATTTTGCCATTATCCAGGAGAAAACGAATCACTTTGACAACTTTATCATCCTCCATGTTTAATTTGGCAACAAGTACCTCGGGCTTATAATTTTTAATTTGCAGCAGATTTTTCATCTCCTCAAGGATCAGATCGAACTCATATACACTCAGTCCCAGGTCATTTCTCCCGGTACATATATCACACTTTCCACATCTAGGTGCATCCTTCTCACCAAAATAATCTAACAAAAACTGGCTTCTGCACTTCGCTTTTGACGCAACATAATCCCACATTTTCTTCTGCCTCAAGATGAATCCTTCTTTTCTTTTGACAAATTTATCATGTGAAATAGCAAGATTATTCTTATCAAGTCGCTCTTCACTATAAATAATAAAAGGGGTTCGCTTACCCGGAATATATGAAATAATTTTTAACGAACTTAATCGCTTTAAATACTCTTCTACCAATGTTGTAGATATATTGCCTTTCCTGGCAAGAAAAGATTCAACTATTGGGACAAATTCACTAAATAATCCTGTATATGATCTAAGAATCAATTTTATAAAACCATCAAAAGATCTGTTTTCAACCTGAAAGCGATAGAGATCATCTCTTGCTGCCAGGAAATGAACTCTTGAAGGATTCCGTACTTCTTCTGTTAGTTCAAGATAACCTTCCCTTTCTAAAATTTTAAGGCTGTTGTATACAACTACCATATTTAGTTTAAACCGGCTTGCGAATTCTCCGATATTAAAATCAAGAACCAGATTTTTTCCTCCTCCCACAGGAATCTGAAAATAATTTCCAATAGCCTCATATATTCTTTTAATCTCTTTTATCTCAGGAAAATTTGAGCGTACTCGTTTATCCATCCTGGACTTATCATTCTTATTGTAAAGAAGAATGGTACTGGCATCCTTATTATCCCTACCTGCCCTACCTGATTCCTGGAAATAGGACTCAACAGAGTCTGGTATGTCATAATGCAAAACAAATCTCACTTCTGCTTTATCAATCCCCATTCCAAATGCATTTGTCGCAACAATGATCCGAACCGACCCTTTTGTCCAATCATCCTGTCGTTTATCTCTTTGGGTATAATCCAGACCTGCATGATAGTATGTCGCAGATATTCTATTTCTCTTAAGCTCTTCAGCTATTTCCCTTGCACTTTTTCTGCTTCTAACGTAAATAATCCCTGAGCCATGAATATCCTGAACAATCCTGACCAGTTTATGAAGCTTATCGTCACTTTTAATTGCCTGATAAATCAGGTTTTTTCTCTCAAAGCTTGCCCGCAAAACATTTTTCTCCCGGAACTTTAATTTATCCTGGATATCATCCAAAATATCAAGGGTTGCTGTGGCAGTAAGTGCAAGTACAGGAACTTCAGTATGTATCTCACGTAAATCTGAAATGCTGAGATAGGAAGGACGAAAATCATAACCCCATTGAGAAATGCAATGGGCCTCGTCTACAGCCAGGAGGCTAACTTTCATTTTCTCAAATTTTGCACGAAACAATTCAGTTTTAGTTCTTTCGGGAGAAACATATAAAAACTTATAATCACCATAAAGGCAATTATCAAGCGTAATCATAATTTCTGACCTGGACATTCCGGAATACAGAGCAGAAGCTTTAATTCCCTTCTTCTTCAATCTTCCAACCTGATCTTTCATCAGGGAGATCAAAGGAGTTATAACCAGGCAAACCCCATCTTTTTCAAGAGCCGGTATCTGAAATGTTATGGACTTTCCTCCACCTGTAGGCATCAACCCAAGAGTATCCTTTCCAGCCATAATGGAATTTATAATGTCTTCCTGTAAGGGTCGGAAACTTGAGTATCCCCAGTATCGGGTTAGTATTTGCTGATGTAAGTCCAAATTATTGCATTAAAATTGAATTTATTTCACTCAAGTAATTAAGAAGGTTTCAATATACGAAATCATCCAGTCGTAAAAAATCTTTCCATTTTACAGCTCCCAAAAAATCTCTAAAAGCCATGTCCCATAAGCCTTTTTTTTTGTACTTTTGCGCCACTTAAATTTAACTAAATTTTACCACAATGTCGTTCCAGTCTGAAAAAATACTTTCCGAGGGAATTACCTTTGATGATGTTCTTTTAGTTCCTTCCTATTCTGAAGTTATGCCACGCGATGTGAATATCCACACTCAATTCAGCAGGAATATCACTATTCATTCACCTATTGTTTCGGCCGCCATGGATACTGTAACCGAGGCAAATATGGCCATTGCAATCGCGAGAGAAGGTGGAATTGGGGTCATTCATAAAAATATGTCTTTGGAAAAACAGGCCAGGCAGGTAAGAATAGTAAAAAGGGCTGAGAATATAATGATTTTCGATCCCATAACTATCAAGGAAGATGCAAAAGTAAAGGATGCATTAAAACTTATGGATGAAAATAAGATTGGTGGGATACCCGTTATAGATGATAATGGAGTGTTAATAGGAATTGTTACCAACCGGGATTTAAGGTTTGATCTGGATGATGATCAACCCATAAGGCAGGTTATGACCCAAAAAGGCCTTGTAAGCACAAGTGAAGAGACCGATCTGGCCATGGCGTCAGAAATTCTCAAAAAACATAAAATTGAAAAACTTCCGATTGTGGATGAAAAGGGCTGTTTAACGGGATTGATTACTTATAAAGACATCACCAAAGCAAAAGACAGGCCGAATTCCTGTAAGGACAAAAAGGGGCGGCTCAGGGTTGCTGCGGGCATTGGAATTGCCAGAGATACAGTTAAAAGAGCAAGTGCCCTGGTCGATGTTGATGTGGACGCATTGGTAATTGATACAGCTCATGGGCATTCAAAAGGGGTTTTGGAAATGGTAAGGAAAATTAAGAGTAAATTTCCTGAGGTTGACCTGATTGTGGGGAATATTGGAACCGGGGAAGCTGCCAGGGATCTGGTAGATGCAGGAGCAGATGCAGTGAAGGTAGGAATTGGACCGGGTTCTATTTGCACCACAAGAATTATTGCCGGAGTTGGGGTTCCTCAGCTAACTGCAATTTTTGAAGTAGCAAAAGCTATTGAAGGTTCTGGTGTACCAATTATCGCAGATGGAGGAATCAGGTATTCGGGAGATATTGTGAAGGCTTTTGCAGCAGGTGCAGATTCAATAATGGCAGGTTCACTGTTTGCAGGAGTGGAGGAGTCTCCCGGTGAAACAATTATTTATAACGGACGTAAATTTAAATCCTACAGAGGAATGGGATCAATTGAGGCTATGCAAAAGGGATCGAAAGACAGGTACTTCCAGGATGTTGAAGACGATTTACATAAGCTGGTACCCGAAGGTATAGCAGCAAGAGTCCCATATAAAGGAACTCTTGCTGAAGTAATTTATCAATTATTGGGAGGCCTCCGGGCAGGAATGGGCTACTGCGGGGCAGTGAATATTAGCAATTTGAAAAAAACGCATTTTTATAAAATAACTCAGGCAGGAATTATTGAAAGTCACCCTCACGATATAACCATTACCCGGGAAGCACCAAATTACAGCAGGTAAAAAACAATATTATGACTACAATGAAAATAATAAAGATCTCCCTAATCTTCCTTTTTAGCGTGTTCCAGCTTTTCGCTCAAACAAGTGACAATTCTGTATTATTAAATATAGGAAATAGTGAAATAAGCAAACAGGAATTTGAACGAATTTATATGAAAAACAGGTATATAGGGAATACCGGCTCCGACATTTCCATAGATGAATATCTTGATTTATTTATTAAATTCAAGTTAAAAGTAATACAGGCAGAAGAATTGGGATATGACACATTGGCCTCTTTTGTTTCTGAGCTAAATGGCTATCGTGATCAACTTGCAAAGCCTTATTTAACTGATCAGTCAACTATTTCAGAACTTGTTCAGGAAGCCTATGAAAGATCGAAAATCGATGTACATGCAAGTCATATTTTAATAAAAACCGGGATTGATTTAAGTGCTGAAAAACAACAAGAGTTTTACAAAAAGGCTTATAAAATAAGAGAACGTATTGTTGCCGGAGAATCTTTTAGTACTGTGGCCCGGGGAACATCAGATGACCCCAGCGCAAAATCCAATGGAGGAGATTTAGGATATTTCACTGTTTTTCAAATGATATATCCTTTTGAAACTGCAGCATATAATACTCCGGCAGGAGAAATAAGTATGCCGGTACTTACACGTTTTGGATATCATATAATCAAGGTTCATGACCAACGGGAATCAAGAGGAAGTATTAAGGTAGCACACATTATGGTTGCCGTACCAAGAGGATCGTCAAAGGCTACTGAAGAGCAAGCTGAGGCAAAGATTAAAATAATACAGGAGAAAAGTCTAAGTGGTGAAGATTTCCGCAAACTTGCAAAAGAGTTCTCTGATGATTATAATTCAGCAAAAAATGGAGGTGAACTACCCTGGTTTGGTACCGGCAAAATGATTCCTGAATTTGACCTGGCGGCTTTTGCATTAAAATCGAATGGTGATATTTCTGAACCCATAAAAACATCCTATGGCTGGCATTTAATAAAAAGAATAGACAAAAAAGACTTAGGAAACTTTGAAGCCAATAAAGATGAACTTGAAAGAAAAATATTTGCCGGGAAGCGTACAGAAATTGCAAAATATAAATTTATTAAAAACCTGACTGAAGAGTATTCTTTTAAAGTAGATTCCAGCTTGCTTATCCCGTTCTACCTCAGCATAAACGACTCCTCTCTGACAGATGGTTCCTGGATAAAAAACAGAAACTTTGAAGATTCAGGGATCTTAATCAATTTTACCGGAAATAAACTGACAACAGGCGACTTCAAGTCTTATATCGTGGCACAAAAGGGATTGAAGCTAAGAGGTTCATCAAAAGATATTGTGGATAAGTTATTATCGGATTATTCTGCCCGGGAATTAATTGCTTTTGAAAAAAGCAGGTTGGAGGAAAAGTATCCTGACTTCAAGTATCTGATTAAAGAATACCATGACGGAATGCTCTTATTTGAAATTTCTGATAAAAAAGTCTGGAGCAAGGCTGTAGAAGACAGTACTGGTTTAAAGGAATTTTACCAGAAAAACAAAAAGGATTATATGGCTGAGGAAAAAATCAGATTCCTTGAATTCACTTTACATTCACCTGAACAAGAAAAATCTGTACTTAAGGCTATAAAAAAAGGCAGGAAAAAAAATCGCAAACTTGCTTATTACCAGAAATACTTCCCCACTGACACTTCCGGGAATTCTGTCCAGGTAGAATCAAAGGAATTCTACCTTACAGATTTCAAACAATATAAATTTTCCGACCTGCAAAAAAATCTTTCAAAAAAATATACCGACCATGATGGTATAAAAATTATCCTGATCACTAAACTTCTTGATGCTCAGCCTAAACAACTGAATGAAATAAAAGGACTGGTTACTTCTGATTACCAGAACTTTCTTGAAGCAGTGTGGGAAGAAGCCCTGAAAGAAAATTACAAAGTAATTGTAAACCAGGACGTCCTGGATGACATCATATCAACAATTCAATAATCTGGCATGATGAAATATATTATTCCTATCTCACTGATATTTCTCATTATATCCTGTGACACCAAGGTGTCTGGCAAAGAAGAAGAAGTGGTTGCCAGAGTCGGGAACCTTGTTTTGCTGAAAAATGAGATCCCTGATATTTTCCCTAAAGAAATAAGTGTGGATGATAGTGCCAAAATTGCTCAAAATTACATAAAAGCCTGGGTAAAAACGGAACTGTTACTGGAAAAGGCAGAAGCCAATCTTTCAGAGGACATTCAGCAAAAGATTGAAGAGAAGCTAAGCAGAACACGGGCTTCACTTCTAATTTTTGAATATGAGCAAATATTGATGGACCAAAGGATGGATGCATCTATTTCTGAGGAAGAAATTGAAGCGTACTACATAGCAAATACAGATAAATTTATCCTTGATAAAAATATAGTTAAGGCCCTCTATATTAAGCTCCCGGCTTCAGCTCCAAATATAGATCGTGTAAAAAAATGGTATAAATCAGACAAGGATGATGAGCTAATTGAATTAGAGAGTTATTGTTATCAATATGCTACTAAATTTGATGATTTTGGTGAAAGCTGGATTTATTTTGATGTGCTTTTAGAAAAGATACCGGTTGAAATACGTAACCATGAACGTTATCTAAGATATAACAAACAGATAGAGTCGAGCGATTCTTCCTATTTATATTTTGCACACATAAGTGAATATAAGATCCGTTCTGATATTTCACCACTGGATTTTGTAACGACTCAAATAAAAAGCATCCTGATAAATGAAAGAAAGATCAAATTTATTGATGAACTTGAACACAATATTTACAACGATGCTTTAAGTAAAAATGGGTTTATTATTTATTAAGACCAGTACAATATGAATAGATTAGTTAGTTTTTTAATATTTACATTGATCATTGCCGGATATTACCCAGGAAATGCTCAGGAAAAGATCGTAGACCAGGTAGTAGCAATTGTTGGAGACAATATTGTAATCCAATCAGATATTGAGAATCAGTTTCTTCAAATGAAAGCGCAGGGATATACTTCCAGAGGCGGAGATATGAAATGTGAAATACTGGAAGACTTATTAATTCAGAAGTTGATGCTCAACCAGGCTAAGGTGGATAGTATAATAATTACTGATGTACAGGTTGAACAAACCCTTGACAATCAATTACAGAACTTTATGGATAGGATTGGCTCTCAGGAAAAACTTGAAGCATATTATAATAAATCACTACTTGAAATTAAGGATGATTTCAGAGATCTTGTCAAAAACCAGCTTTTGACTCAGGAAATGCAGGCAAACATAGCACAAGATATAAGTGTAACCCCCTCGGAAATAAAAGATTACTTTAAAAGTATCCCTGAGGACAGTCTTCCTTTGGTTCCTGCCCAGATAGAATATAAACAGTTGATGAAAAATCCTCCCTTCAATGAGGAGTCAAAAATTATGGTAAGGCAAAAACTTCTGGATTTAAGAAAAAGAATTATGGAGGGAGAAGATTTTTCTACCCTGGCTATTCTTTATTCAGAGGATCCTGGCTCAGCACCTAAAGGAGGGGAACTGGGTTTTCAGGGGAAAACCGAATTGGTTAAAGAATTTGCAGATGTGGCATTCTCCTTAAGGATGGGTGCAGTATCACCAATTATTGAAACTAAATTTGGTTTTCATATAATGCA
>DAOWNN010000298.1 GCA_030642585.1 Bacteroidota bacterium
CGCAGAAAATGCATGCATTTTCCGGGTTAAGTTATTAATTATAAACAGATCCTGAACTTAGCGCAGCGGTCTCATGAACAAAGTGAATAATCAAGTTCAGGATGACGATATGCGTTATAGTAACTTTTTGGACACCCTCAATTTAGATATTCCATTTGTGTATTCGTCCTACATTAGTGCATTAGTGGCCTCTTTAAGAACAGCCACGGATGCACCGATTAAAGACGAATGGAAAAAATATAATACTTCACTTAAAACTTAAGTTGATTTTGAACATGAGGCATTATGATGGCTCTTAATATAAGTTGTTGAAATGGTTCGGGACATTCCTCAATTGTTCATTTCCGAACAAGCCTGTTCGCTTTCAAAGGTATGTAATTGCATTTATCAAAACATATTCAGAAGCTATACATCACATATTATGTGACTTATGCAAAATGGCACATAAGTTGATAAGAAGATCTAGTTAAACTAATACCCCTGTTATGTTCTTTACACATTTGAGAGTTGCTTATAGAAATTTCTTCAGACAAAAAACCTATTCATTCATAAATCTTTCAGGCCTCGCAATTGGAATTGCCAGTAGTATAATAATTGCATTATTTGTAGTCCATGAATTTAGCTACGACAGTTTTCATGAAAATGCTGACTTTATTTACAGGGCAAAAGTGAAAGGCCAGATGATGGGGAGTGAAATGGATCAGGCAGTAACTGCCCCTCCCATGGGTCCAGCAATGCTAAAAGACTACCCTGAAGTTAAGAACTATGTGAGATTAAGACAGTATGGTGCCTGGCTGGTACGCTACGAGGATAAAAAATTCCATGAGGAAGAATTTCTTTTTGCAGATTCAACTTTCTTCGAAATATTTGATTTTAAGCTGATCCGGGGAAATCCACATACGGTTCTGGATGAACCCAATTCTGTTGTATTGACAGAAAGCACTGCCAGGAAGTATTTTGGGGAAGAAGACCCAATAGGTAAAATGCTTCATCTTGAGACCGATACAACCTATTTTAAAATAACCGGAATTGTTGAAGACGCCCCGGCTAATTCACATTTCACATTTGACTTGCTCGGCTCCCTTCATACCTACACCAGGAATAGCTTCCAGGATAATTTTTGGATAAGTCATAACTACTATACTTATATCCTTGTGGATCCAAATGCCGACATTGACGAGCTAAAAGGAAAGTTAAACCTGATGATGGAAAAATATGTAGGTCCACAACTTGAAGAAATTTTAGGCATTAGCATGGAGGAATTTGAAGAGAGTGGAAATACATTCGGATATCAACTTCAGGCTCTTAAAGACATTCATTTAAATTCTGATCTCCAGTATGAGATTGAAGCAAATGGTAACAAAACACTGGTATATATTTTTATTATCATTGGCATATTAATTATGATAGTGGCCATTATAAACTTCATGAATCTTTCCACTGCCAGATCTGCAGGAAGAGCAAGGGAGGTAGGGATCAAGAAAGTTGTTGGATCGTCGCGCGGAAAACTCATATTTCAATTCTTTTTGGAATCTTTTTTCACCACTTATATTGCTTTATTCCTTGCTTTGCTGATTGTAGAACTGGTATTGCCTGCTTTCAACAATATTACCCAACTTGAGTTGAGTATGAATTACATGGATAATCTTTGGATACTACCTTCTCTACTTGTATTTGGACTTGCTGTTGGAGTTCTTGCAGGTAGCTATCCTGCATTTGTTCTGGCTTCCTTCAAACCTACTTCAGTTCTGAAGGGAAGTATGGCTGCAGGCGTGAAGAGCAGTTTCTTAAGGCGCATTCTGGTTGTAGCCCAATTTACTGTAAGCATCACCATACTATTAGGAAGCTTTGTGGCACAAAAACAAATTAACTTTATCCTGAACAAGGATCTGGGCTTTGATAAAGAAAATGTATTGGTGATTAAGAGATCTGATGCACTGGACGATCGAATCGAGGCATTTAAACAGGAATTAAGTAATCTTCCTGAAGTCGTAAATGTGGCCCACAGTGGCAATATTCCCGGGAGGAATTTTTCAAACAATTCTACTTTCGTTGAAGGAAGACCAAGTACAGATCTCTACCTTGTATGGCAGGGATGGGTGAGCTATGAGTTTGCTGAAACATTTTCATTAGAAATGGCTGAAGGAAGGTTTTTTGACAAAAAAATACGTTCTGATTCAGCAGCAGTGGTTTTAAACCAGGCTGCCATTAAATCCCTCGGATTGGAAGAAAATACACTTGAAAAACGATTGATGATTCCAATCGGCCCTAAAGAGAATATGTATATCAATATTATTGGCGTTTTAAAAGATTTTAATTTTCAATCCTTGCATGAAAATATTGAACCCCTGGCATTATTTCCACTGCGGGGTAATCCTGAAGGATATATTCCGGTAAAACTCAAAGGTAACGAGAACCCAAAAACCATTAAAGAAATTAAGATTATCTGGGAAAGATTTAACCAGGATTACCCCTTTGATTACTTCTGGATGGATGATGACTTTGAAAGGCAATATGAAACAGAAAAAAGGACGGGGAACATCCTTTTGATATTCTCAATATTATCCATTTTCATTTCATGCCTTGGGTTATTCGGACTGATTTCATTTACGTCTGATAAAAGAACGAAGGAAATAGGAATCCGAAAGAGTCTTGGTGCAAGTATTCCTGGCATCTTAACTCTATTATCGAAGGAAACATTGATCTTAATAGCTATTTCAGCAATTTTCTCAGCACCTGTTTACCTGGTAATAAATAAATGGTTGCAAAATTTTGCATTCCATTTTAAATTTAATCTCTTAGTCTTCGTACTTTGGCTTGGGATAACGCTGGTTGTTATCCTGATTATAGCATTAGTCACTGTGAATATTGTGGCCATTGGAGCGGCACGGAAGAATCCTGCAAATTCACTGAGGCATGAATAGACTGTTAAAGGAAGTTTTATTATAAAAATATGGGCTGTAGATCAACTTTCTAAAGTCGATTACATATTTAGGCAGAGTCTTATTTTGCTTCCGCCTGGCCTCCAGGTCGGACCCTTTTACGGTTATTACCTGCTACCCGGAGCTTTGCCTTCGAGTGTTCGAAACATTGATCTTTGATCAATAATAAGGGGTTTGGATTGAGGTATTTGCCAGTTATGATATTATAATTATTTTGTTTCAGCCCTACAGGCTGAGTTTTCCATATCAC